>CAYVBC010000001.1:0-36306 GCA_964449545.1 uncultured Clostridia bacterium
GTTCCGGATCCGCAAGGTCCACCAGTCGCTTGTATCGGAAACCAACCCGGAAGGTTCCTGCCAGCGGTACAGGGGGTTCCCCCACAGCTGGCCCGTGGGGCTGAAGTAATCGGGCGGAACGCCGGCTACTCGGTTGGGGGCTCGGGTGAGAGGGTCCAGGTCAAACACGGAGGGATTGGACCAGGTGTCGGCACTGTCCATATTCACGTAGATGGGTAGATCGCCGACAATCCGGATCCCTCTTTTCCCCGCCTGTTGTCGCAATCTGTTCCACTGCTGATCAAACAGAAACTGGAGAAAGGCTTCGACTGAAATTTCATTGGCGAATTTCTTCCGGGCCCTGGTAATAGCGGATGGGTCGCGGAGACGCAGTTCTTCCGGCCATGAGGGCCAATACCCGGTTTGGAAATGTCGGGAGAGTACCACAAAGAGGGCGTAGTCTTCAAGCCAGAATAATTGATCCCTCTGATACGTTTGGAATTTCTGCTGTTCTTCCGGAGTCGCATGGTTGTTGAACCCTGCAAAAGCAAGTTGAAGGGCTTCCGTGGCTCGAATGGCCGCGGAAAAGTCCACGTGGTGGGATTCCGGTACGGAGAGGGACGCCAGATTCAGATCCGGGCACCAGGAGTTCGACTGGACGGCTTCCAGGTTGATAAAGAAGGGATTTCCGGCAAATGCGGATACAGCGGAGTATGGAGAATGGCCGAAAACCGGCGAGGTGGGTCCCAGGGGGAGAATCTGCCAGTAGCGCGCTTTACCCACCGTAAGCAGATCGAGAAAATCCTCGGCCTCCCGGCCCATGGTTCCGATACCAAATGGTCCGGGCAGGGAGGAGAGATGGGCCAGAACGCCCCAGGCCCTGGTGTACTTCTCGGGGTTCACGCTCATTTTTTCCGGGCTGCTTCCAGCATGATCGACTGGATACGGGGAATGACCTCATCCATGCCGTCGATCAGTCCCTCACGCATCATCTGGTTGTCCAGAAGGAGAAGGGAAAGGTCTTTCAACGTCGGACTGTCGGGCTCAGAGGTATGCATACGGACCATTTCCCGGATCAGGGCGTGCCCCGGATTGATCTCCAGGATGCGGCGTGAGAATTCGAATTTTTCGTTCATCATGCGCATAACCTTTTCCATCTGCGCGGATGGGCCGTCCCCTGAACGCACGAGGAGGCAGGGATGCTCCACCAGGCGTGAGGACACCCGCACATCCTCTACCCGTTTTCCAAAGATCGTTTTCAGGTACGCGGCAAATTTTTCCGTCAGGTCTTTGGTCTCAGGGTCCTCGGCTTCCGTTTCCGATTCGTCCAGGTGGATGTCGGCGCTTTCGGCCAACTTGAACGCTTTGCCCTCGAATTCGCCCAGGCGGTCGAGAATGACCTCGTCCAACGGATCTGTCAGGAGCAGCACCTCAATCTCCTTGCGACGGAACGCTTCCAGGGCCGGATTCTTTTCCAGGGACTTCAAGTCGGTCCCGGTGATAAAGTAGATCTCCTTCTGCTCTTCGCCCATACGCTCGGTGTAGGTTTTCAGGTCCACCCATTCCGTTTCTCCGGTTCGGGTGGATCGGAACCACAGCAACGGGGAGAGCGCGTCTTTGTGCTCCGGGTCCATGGCAACGCCTTCACGCAGATGACGACCGAATCGATCCCAGATGGTCTGGTACTTTTCTCTGTCTTTGGCCTGAATTCCTTTCAAATGGCTGATCAGTTTTTTAACCAGGTGTTTGCGGATGCGGTCAATCCGTGCGTTATGCTGGATCGATTCCCGTGATATATTGAGGGGGATATCTTCAGAATCAACGATACCCCGGACAAAACGAAAGTATTCAGGCAGGATATCCCTGCAGGATTTCTGAATTAATACCTTCCGGGAGAAGAGATCCACACCCGGTTCAGTGGTTTCCAGTCCCAGGGACTCCAGGGTGAATCCGGGAATAAAGAGCAGGGCGTTGAATTGAACGGGACCATCCGAAGATACATGAAGGTGTCCGAGAGGATCCTGGTCCGTGTTGTCAAAAAAGTGATAAAACTCATTGTATTGTTCGACTTTAAGGCTGGATTTCGGCTGG
Organism: uncultured Clostridia bacterium; assembly: GCA_964449545.1. Taxonomy (GTDB): domain Bacteria; phylum Acidobacteriota; class Aminicenantia; order UBA2199; family UBA2199; genus UBA876. The sequence continues at coordinate 2,071 of CAYVBC010000001.1, forward strand.
GTCCAGATGGCCGCGGCGCTTTCGAATTTTTCCTTCTCGAGAAAGATGGAAAAGGGGACGAACTGGGAGTGACGCTGTAGTACCTGGCGAATCCGCGTGGGATCCAGGAACGCTTCTTCCTCTTTCTTCAGCAGGAGTTCAATCCGGGTACCCCGCTCTTTTTTAACGGTCTCCTCGATGGTGTAAGCCGTGTCTCCCGTGGATTTCCACAACCATGCGGGTTCATCCTGTTTGAGAGAACGGGTGGTGACGAAAATCTCCCGGGCCACCATGAAGGCGGAGTAGAATCCGACACCGAATTTTCCAATCAGGTCTACCTTGTTGGCTGATTCCGCTTCCGCAAGGCGGGAAAGAAATTCGGCGGTTCCGGAGTGTGCGATGGTCCCGAGGTTGCCAATCAACTCCTCACGGGTCATACCGATCCCATTGTCCTCAATAATGATCGATTTGCGGGATTTGTTAAAGGAGATATGGATTTCCAACTCCTTTTCCTGGTCCGGCATGCCCGGATGGGTCAACAATTCGAACTGGGCTTTATTCAGGGCGTCAACCGCGTTGGAGACCAGTTCCCGGACAAAAACTTCCTTGTTCTGATAGAGAGAGTAAACAAGGATATTTAGTAATTGCTGAACTTCGGATTGAAACTCAAAGGATTCACTTTTGGCTTTTTCTTTGTTCATCTTATCTCCTTTATGGGATTGCCTGAGACTGAAAAAATGGGTCTTTGGTTCAGTGATCGGGCGATGATTGGATTCATTTCTCCAACAGTCGGGATACGGGGACGAATTGAACCCCCATGGCGCGAACAGCTGGGATCGTATCCCGGATCGCTTTCATGGTTGTGGGATATGGGTGTCCGATGGCCAGGGCATGTCCCCGCTTCCGGGCCATCTTTGCCACCTTGAGAATCTGGTTGCGGGTAAACTGGTACGTGACGTTTCCGTTATTGATGTCCTCAAGGAATGTGTCTCTCTGGGCAGTGGGAATCTCCAGGCTGCGGGCCATGCGGTAGGCGATGGTGTCCGCGCTGGTCCGAGAGTCAACGAAGAACAGGTCTTCTTCCTTGAGAACCTTGAGGACCCGTTGCATGGTTTCTCTATCGCAGGTGGCCAGTGACCCCATGTGATTGTTCACGCCCTTGGCGTAAGGGACCTGGGTCTTTGCTCGCTGGATCAGGCTGCGGATGTGATTTGTGTCCGCGCCCTTCATGACAAAGTGGACGGGGTCGACCTGCAGGTTCGGGTTCTGTGACTGCATGGGCAGATGGATGATCTGCTCAATTCCATACATATGCAGCTGCCTCGCCTCATCATAGGCATAGGTGGAGTTGGGAATGATGGCCGCGGTAATTGGGATACCCAGGTTTTTCAGTGTCAGGGCGCCACGTTCATTGTAGCCGATGTCGTCGATGATGATGGCCAGACGCCCTCGGCTGGCGGGTGCGGTGGGTGTGGCGGCCCTGGCCGCGGGAGAAGCTTTGCCTATGGTGATGAGGAAGAGGTGGGTGGCGGATTTTTCTTGACCTGATATGGAGTAGAGATAAAGCTGTTCCTCACCCAGGTGCTGAATCTCTTCGGTTTTCCACTTGAGACCCTGTGACGTGGCCAGTTTTTTCAATGACTCGACCAGTGTTTTTCTCTGGGTGTTGTTTGCGTGAAACTTGAAATGATAGCGTTTCCGGGAATCACGGACCAGGTTGTAGGAGATCCCCGAAGCATCCATTGCGGAAATCAGTTTATCGTGAAAGGACTCCACCTGAGGATGTCCGGCCGGTGTTTGCTTCAGTTCTTTTTTGGGCAGAATATGTGAAAGGAGAAAGGTGGGGCGTCCGTTGCGGTGGTCCATGTACTCCAGCAACAGGACGATGACCAGTGCCAGAACGGCAAAGACGAGCAGATATGCGACAAAGTTTCCGGAATTACGCGATTTCGCTCTGCGGCGGACCATTATGATTCCTCCAGGGCGCGAAGCGCAACATCCAAGGGATCCTGGTTTGGTTTCACCAGAAGTTGTGGCTGTACGGGCCGGTTTTGAATGGGTTTGCCTTTCCAGAAGAAGTGTCCGTCCGTAATCAGTGCGATTCCGCCGTCAGGAAGTGGGGCTCGCTTCAGATGGGCATTGTATCCCCCTGTGGCACTTCCAACGAGAATAACGCCGGACTCCTTCATGAGAGTGGCCAGTATCTCACCGTACATGATGGTGGTGGGTCCCACAAGAGCGGCAATATGTAACGGAACCTTTTGATAAGAGCCTGGCCTGAGGCGCTGGCTTCCCATGCGGGTACGCAGCTCCAGCTGGTTTGTGGGAGAGAGCAGGAGGTCGGCAACGGAAAGGCAGGATGAAAGGTCGCCGGATTGATATCCCCTCAGGTCAATGATCCAGGAACGGGAACGCAACCGGGAGATATCGCGGGAAAGCAAGCGGGTGGATTCGGCATCCATCCAGGCAAGGGAAAGGTATACCGCTTTGTTTTTCAGCAGGCGGGGTCCCCTTCCGGACCGGAGAATGGTTGCTGGAATGGAAAGCCGACGGGAGCGTTGCTGGTCCCGGCTCAGAACGGTGAGCTTGAATTCACCGGGTGTGGCTGTGTATAGATGCAGCCTTGCAAGGTGGAATGTCAGACGGGTCAGATTGAAACCATTCACACTTTCAATACGGTCTCCCACTTTCAGGGAACCTTGTCCCCTGTGAGAATCCGGTTCTAAACGGGCGACTTCAAAGTGCCGGTTTATGGGGTGAATCCATATCCCGGCCCAATACCCCCGCCCCATGCGAAGATTTTTGTCTGTGATTTGATGATGGGGGGGGATGTAGGCGGAAAAACTGTCCAGTTCGCGCATGATGCCGTTGTAGGCTCCAGCGAAGGCCTTTTCCGGCTGTACCCAATCTACGTAGTTTTCACGGATCAAACTGGATACCCCAGGATAGAGTTGGCGTGCTTCAATCGATTCGCTGGAGGAGGAATGACTTCCCGGCTTGAACCAGAGTACCGCGGCCACAAGGACAAGGAGCAGCAACAGTAGTATTCGTCTTGGATTGCGCATTCAAATGATAGTTTATTCTACCGCAACAGACCGAATGCTTCAAGGTTGAAGCATCATTTCCCCTTCAACCATTTCAGCGGGTCCCTGGGCTTCAGATCCGTGCGAATTTCAAAATATAGTGATCTTCCTGAGGTGGACCCACTCTCTCCGACAATGGCAATTGATTCCCCGCTTTTTACCCGGGCCCCTTTCTGCTTGAGAAAGCGATCGCAATGGCCATACAGAGAGTGCAGGTTTTTGGCGTGTTGAATGATAATCAGGTTGCCGTAGCCTTTAAAATAGTTGGAAAACACAATTTTCCCAGGGTAGACGGCGTGGATCCGATCCGAATCGGTGGGTTTGATTTCGATGCCGTTGTTCAGGATGTAGGTGTTAAACCGGGTGCTTCTCTGTCGGCCGAACCGAGAGACCACTTTTCCCTTCAGGGGCCATGGCAGTTGTCGACGCAATCCCTGCAGGTGACGAATGGGTGTGGTAGAATCGCCGCTTCCGGAGCGGTGGATCAGGTCTTCCAGCTCTCCCGCACGGGAACGCAATTCTTCCAGCAGGCGCAGGTAGGTGCCCCGGTCCCGATTGATCCGGGCCGCGGCCTGTTTCTGGTCCTGGCGCAGTGTCTGCAATCGATTCATGGTCTCGTTTTTCTCCCCTTTTTTCTGCAGAAGAGATTCTTCCTGCTTTTGCAGTTTAAGGGTGACGGCATCCACATGGGCGGTTTTTTTCCGGATTTCCCGGGTCTGCTGCGAGTGATATTGGATCAGGGACATGAACAGGTGGTAATTGCGAAAAAGCTGATCCAGAGAATCGACGCGGAGAAAGAGCTTCAGGTAGGATTGGCCGCCCAGTTTGTAGAGGTAGCGGGCGACCTGTCTGACTTTTCCCCGCTCCGTTTTCAGCTCCCGCAGAAGCTTTTCCCGGTGCTCCCGGTTTTTATGAACATCGCCCAGCAGTTGGCTGAGTTGGATGTCGATGCGACGAATTTCCAGTTTTTCGCGTTGCGCCTGAAGGTCCAGTCGAGCCAGCTGAGCTAGTATCGGTTGTCGAGCGGCATCCAGGGATTTCAGCCGATTGTTTACCTGACCCATCTGTTTCTGGATTGCGCTCAGTTCCTTGCGATGGTCTTGAGCGTAAAGAATAAGAGAGAGAGTTGCAATAGATATTAAAAACAGAAAACCCGGGAGCGAGCGCGCGCGCGATTGTCGTGGAATCCGGAGTGTACTGTCGCGTTTCCCGGTATTTTTCATGATCTCAATGACTTGATTATAGACCATGATGTCAGGGGGGTAAAGGCGGCGTCCCGGAGAATCAGGATTTGGGCGGACGATGGGTACGGTGAAACAGAAAAACCACTCCGCCCATCATGCCCACGAGGATTCGAAAACCCAGATCTAGAAATTCGGCGGCCAATGCGAAGGCCGGCGGAAAACGCATCAATGTCTGAAACCCGGCGGTGCGAACCCCAAGCCCGTTTATGGCCGGTATGGTCATGAGCAGGAAGATCATGATGGGTACATGAACAATGAATGAATGGATATCCGGAGTTTCGCCCAATGCGCGGGCGATACAATAGTAATACACCACCATGTTGGCCTGAAAAACAATGCTGATGCAGAGGCATCCGAGCAGGCTCGCCGGTTTGCGGTAGAAGGCCCACAGCGCAACCATGACCTGATGGACGCGCGGCCTGAGGCGTTTGGGCAACCTTTTCTGGATAAGGGGCAGCCAGTATGCGGATGGACGGGGATGAATCAGTACCGCGGACAGAATGGCCAGGGCGGCAAGAAGAACAATTACAGAAAAAATAATCCGGTTCGGGCTGTTGCGGAAGGGGCCGTCAAGGAGCAATCCGATTGCAGAGATGATCATCAGGGCAGCCAGACCACTGAGTCGCTCAATCACCACGACCACAAGGGACATGGATCCCCGGGAGGTGTCGCTACGGCTCTTGACAACCCTCAGGGTGTCTCCTCCGATGGTGGAGGGCAGGAACGTGTTAAAGAAGGTGGACATGAAGTAATAGAGAAGCAATCGTTTATAGGGGGCGGTGTGACCCTGGGCGGTAAGCAGAATCTTCCAGCGCAGGGTGAGTAGATTATATCCCAGAGCCATCAGGGCGGCCGCGGCCAGAAGCCACAGTGGGTTGGTGTGAGAGAAAACGGATATGAATTTTTCCCAGGCCGAAATGATGCCTCCGTGCCTGTGTGCCAGGGTTCGGACAAAGTAACCCACCAGAAGGGAGCTCACAAGAACGCGTACCAGCAGGGCCAGGTGTTTTCTTTTCATTTTGATCGTGGGTGATACTGCCTGTATACACGCAAGAGATCTGCGTAATTCAGGGTTGTGTATTTCTGTGTGGTGGTCAGGTTGGCATGGCCGAGAAGTTCCTGGATCATTCGCAGATTGGCGCCTCTCTGCAGCAAGTGGGTGGCGAAAGAGTGGCGGAAAAGGTGGGGGTATACCCGCTTTCTGCTTTGCATCATGGTCTGAAAAGAGGACTGCAGGATTCGTTCAATGGATCGCTCCGTTATGGCCTGACCGCGGGAATTTAGAAACACCCGTTCCGGCAGAGAAGGGAAACGTTTATTGGATGCATTGATGTACTTTTTAAGCAGTTCACCGGAATGGCGGTTGAAGGGAACGATCCGTTCTTTTCTGCCCTTGCCCAATACGCGGACCAGGCCTTCCTGCATGCGGATATTGTCATGAGTCAGTCCCGTTAATTCGGAAACGCGAAGGCCCGTGGCGTAGAGAAATTCAAAGATCGTCTTATTCCTCAACTCAAGATATGAAGACTCGGGGAGTCGGTTCAGAAAATCGAGCATCTCTTTCTCTGTTAGAATCTGAGGGATTTTTCTGTCGATTTTAGGAGATTGAATGCCTTCGAAAGGATTAATTACGGTTTTCCCGCTCTGTATCTGAAAAGAATAGTAGGATCTGATGGCGTAGATCTTACGGGCCACCGTGGTCTTGTTTCCTGTCTGAAGAAATATCCGGGAAATGAAATCTTTTGCCGCGCTACGATCGGGAGGAAATTGATTTTCCTTGAGAAATCGGAGAAACTGAAAGATATCCTGCCTGTAAGCGCGAATGGTATGCTCGGAGAAATTCTTAATGTCCTTCAGGTAGGCCAGATAATCGGTTAAAAGTTTTCCTGATGGATCCATTTTTCCATTGATTCGAGGGCTTTGCGTGCCTTGAGTTCCTTGCGCTGCTTTTTCGGGGGTTTGCGTTGTCCCCGAAGAAACTCCATGGGTGGCAGCAGGCCGAAAGTAAACTTGGTGGGCTTGAAGTTTTGCCATTCAGCGTGCGCGATATAGTGAAAAAGAGCCCCGCAGGCCGTCTCCCGCGGAAGGGGTGGGAGGCTTTGGTTCGAAAGCAATCTCATCATGTAGCGCCCGGCCAACAATCCGGAACAGATGGACTCCACGTACCCCTCAACGCCGCTGATCTGACCGGCAAAAAAGAGGTTGGGACGGTTGTGCGCCTTTCCGGTTTCACTGAGAATGAGCGGAGCATTGATATAGGTGTTGCGGTGCATCCTCCCGAAACGTTCAAATTCCGCATTTTCCAACCCTGGAAGGGTTCTGAAAATCCGTTTTTGCTCGCCCCATTTAAGGCGGGTTTGGAATCCCACAATCTGGTAAAAGTTCTCCTGAATATCATCCTGGCGCAATTGAATGACCGCGAAAGCCAATTTCCCGGTGTCCGGGTCTTCCAATCCTACCGGTTTCAGGGGGCCGAATGCCAGGGAAAGCGGCCCTCTGCGGGCGATCTCCTCCACGGGGAGGCAGGCCTCAAAAAGGTTCTTACTCTCAAAATCCCGAAACGAGACGGATTCCGCTTTCACAAGTTCGGAAACGAACTCATTGTACTGCGTCTCCGTTAACGGGATGTTGATGAAATCCGCTGTTCCCTTTCCATAGCGGGATCCCCGGAACACCTGCTTGAAATTGATGGAATCGGCGCGGATAATTGGGCTGGTGGCATCAAAAAAGAACAGGTGGCGACGCATGGTGAAGCGTGACAGGTCCTCTGCCAGTGTGCTTCCGGTCAATGGACCGGAGGCAATAATAGTGGGGGTCTCTTCAGGGGGGAGCTGCCGTACTTCCTCGCGGATGAACTCGATTTTGGGGTGTTCGGATAACGCTTTATCCACATCAGCCGCAAGCCGGATACGATCCACGGAAAGGCTGCTTCCCGCAGGAACGCGATTTCGGTTTGCGAATTCCAAAAAGCGCGATCCCAGCAGGGTCAACTCGGCTTTCAACAGTCCGGATGCCGAATGGTTTTCCACTGAGCCCAGGGAATTGGAGCATACCATCTCTCCTGCGTGAGCGGTTTCATGAGCCTCGGTGGGCGTTTCCGGGCGCATTTCGTACAGTTTCACGGCAATGTTCCGGTCCGCCAGTTGCAGGGCGGCTTCCGCTCCCGCCAATCCGGCCCCGACAATGGTTACAGTCGGTTTCATTCTGATTCCCGGCTTTGATCCGCGGGTTTTTTTTCGGGAGCGCTTTTCTGGATATAGGTGCAATCCGGATATCCTGAGCACCCGATAAAGTAGCGCCGGGTTTTGCGTGAAAACCGCTTTCGCAACGGTTTCTGGCACAAGGGGCATTTCCCCAGATCCTCATTGCTTGCTTCGATATATCTGCACTCGGGGTATCCCGTACATCCGACGAAGTGCATTCGGGTTTTGGGTGAATACCGGCGTACAAGGGGTTTATTGCACTCCGGGCACTTTCTGTCCAGGGGCTCATCCTTGTGAGTGGACGCGGTTGCGTCGATCTTTTCCGTATGTTTGCATTCGGGGTATTGGGCACAACCGATGAACCAGCCACGGGTTTTATGTGAATACTTTCGAACCAGTTCCGCTCCGCATTTAGGGCATTTTCTGCCCACATTTATCGCGACTTTTTCCGTATTGCGGACTTTTTCGAGATTTTCTTCCAGCCTGCGATAAAAACGGTCAATCCCCTGGGTCCAGTTCAACGTGCCTTCAGACACCCGGTCCAGTTGCTTTTCCAGTTCTGCCGTGAACGTATACTGCATCATATCTGAGAAGTGATTGTCGAGATATTCCGCCACCTTCGTGCCCAGTTGGGTGGGGACAAAGCGACGGTCTTCACTCGAGATGTAATCCCGCTTTCCCAGGGTGTCAATAATCTTCGCGTAGGTGGAAGGGCGGCCGATACCTTTTTCTTCCAGAGTTTTCACAAGGCTGGCTTCCGTATAGCGCGGTGGCGGCTTGGTGAAGTTCTGTTTTGAAATCACGTCCAGAGGCTTCAGCTCTTCTCCCTTCATAAGCTCCGGAAGCTGGGGTGTTCCGCTGTCGGTGTTCCAGCATTTCAGGTGCCCATCAAAGCGGATCACCTCTCCCTTGATGGAAAAGAGGTAATCCCCGTTGGCGATATCTAAATTGGTGACATCAATCCGGGCCGCTTTCATCTGAGAAGCCAGGAACCGATCCCATATCAGGCGATACACCTTGTATTGATCGGGGCTCAAGTGTGATTTGACGCTTTCCGGGGTGTGGAGGGGTGTGGTGGGACGGATGGCTTCATGGGCATCCTGGATCTTCCCTTTGCGGCCGAAGGTGTTGGGTTTGTCCGGGACATACTCATTGCCGAAAGTGGAACGGATGAATTCAGCCGCGGATGTCCGTGCGGACTCCGCGATTCGAAAGGAATCGGTACGCATGTAGGTGATCAGGCCGGTCTGTTCTTCGCCTTCCAGAGAGATGCCTTCGTATAAAGACTGGGCCACCTTCATGGTTTTTCTTACCGGAAAACGGTGTTTTTTAAACGCTTCCTGCTGCAGAGTGGAGGTAATCAGCGGCGGCAATGGCTTGGGGCGTCGGGTTCTCTTCCGGATCTCTTTCAGGATGTAGGGATTCCCTTCCAATGCGCTCAGGATGGATTGCGCGGTGGACCCGTCCGGAATGGTGATTTTCTTACCTTTGTGTTTTTCAAGTTTCACGGTGAACTGCGGAGGAACGGAGCCTTCCATGTTTACGGAGATGGTCCAGTATTCTTCGGGGTTAAATGCCAGGATTTCACTTTCCCGTTCCACAATGATCTTGAGTGCTATGGACTGAACACGCCCGGCGGAAAGGGGCCCGCCGATTTTACGTTGCAGTACCGGGCTGATTTTATATCCGGCCAATCGATCCAGCAGGCGGCGCATCTGCTGAGAGTTGACCTTGTTCTGGTCGATTTCCGTGGGGTGGGAAATGGCATCCAGAATGGCCTGCTTGGTGATCTCATTGAAGTAGATCCGGAATATTTTTTTGTTTGAGTCTTTGAGGATTTCGTGAAGGTGATAGGCAATCGCTTCCCCTTCACGGTCCGGGTCCGGGGCAAGCAGAATTCGATCTGCTTTACGTGAGAGTCCCTGAAGCTCACGAATGATCTGCTTCTTGTCTTTCAGCTCTTCATAGTGGGGTTTATATTCATTTTTCACATCTATGCTGAGAATATGGGGGTTCAGGTCTCGAACGTGTCCCATGGATGAGCTGACGATAAAGTCTTTACCCAGATACTTCGAAATTGTCGATGACTTGGCGGGTGATTCAACGATAATCAGTGTTTTTTTTGGCATATCAATATACGGAATCCGTCTCCTTCCTCGCGGATGAGTCCCTTCATGGATAGCTCACGTAGAAGGGAAACCACAGCAGGAACCGGCAGGTTCAGCGTTTCCACGAAATCGTCTATACGTTTTACCGCATTTTCCTTGAGTAAGTCAAGTATGGCCCGTTCATGGGATGAAAGTCCTGCCAGCGTTGCCGAATCTTCTCCGGGTGAGGTGAGTCCGTATTCCTCCAGGATGTCTTTGGTTCTCTGAACCAGTTTAGCTCCCTGCTGAATCAGGTGATGCGGCCCCTCGCTGAGAGGGGATTCAATGGGACCGGGTACTGCCATCAGGTCACGGTTCTGGTCCAGTGCCAGCCGGGCGGTGATCAGGGACCCGCTGCGCATGGCTCCCTGTACGACCAGAACGGAACGGCTTAGTCCGGCGATCACACGGTTTCGGATGGGAAACAGGAAGGGAAGGGGGGGGGTACCCAAGGGCGGTTCACATACAATACAGCCATTCCGGATAATTCGGCTGAACAGGGCTTGGTTTCCCGTCGGATACAGATGGTCAATGCCGGATGCGTTGACGCCAATGGTAACGCCCCCTGAATTCAGCGCGGCCAGATGCGCCATGCTGTCAATTCCGTATGCCATTCCCGAGACAATGCTCAGTCCGGCCGCCACAGCGCCAGGGAGCAGTCGCAATATCATTTCCCGCCCATACCGGTCTCCCCGGCGTGAGCCCACTACGGCCAGATGGTTCCCCTGCAGTGCCCGGATATCCCCTCGAACATACAGGAATTCCGGGGGATGAAAAATCTCCCTGAGCAGCGGTGGATAATTTGGCGAATCCCTGAATACGATTGTGGCACCCAGTTGCCGGCAGGAGCGGATCTCTTTTTCCGTTAGATCCGCATAGTGTTTCTTAAATTTTCGGGTTTCAGGTTCGGGGAATCCCAGGTTGCGGATTTCCGCATGAGACAGGCCGAACAGGCTGGATGGGATCAGACCCTGTCTGAAAAGTCGTCTTCGGGGTTGAATATACCGCCACGTGAAAATGTGGGCGGCGACCGCACGAATCTGGTCTTCAGTCAGAGGAGGCTGCACCGTTGGCGGGCAATACAATGAGAGGGATGTCCGTAGCCAGCAGTACTTTCTGGGTAACGCTGCCTAAAAGAAATTTTTCCAGCCCCTTGCGCTGATTGGTTGCCATGACCGCGACATCGATTTTCTGGTCCTGGATGATCTGCAGAATCTTATGAGCCGGTTCGCCGGTCTCATGAATGATATTTTCAATTCGGTAATCCAGCTTCTCGGCGACTTTGCTGATCTGTTGATTGATGCGTGCGATCAGTCGGTCACGTTTCAACATCGGGACTTTATAATTGTAAAACTCGGCCACATGGGCGACCACAAGTTCAGCTTCCAACTGGCGCGCGAGGGATATGGAAAAACGCAATTCCAGCATGGAACTCTCGTTGAGATCGACCGGTGCCAGGATACGGTTGATTCGGGCTTTTCGCCTCTCCCGGGGAACAACAAAAACAGGCGTATGGGTATTGCGAATCAATCTCATGGTGGTGGAGCCCACAAGGATCTGCTCAATTTCAGTCAGCCCCCTGCGCCCGGAAAAGATCATATCCACGGATTGATCCGAGGCATAGTTGAGAATCTCTTCACTGGGGACTCCCTCCCGGGTGGCGATGGAGAATTTTATTTTTTTATTGGCACCAATCTCCTCAAGCTTGCTTGTTGATTTTTTGCGCGTGGATTCAATTTCCTGGTGCAGATCCTCCAGGGAAAAAAAGGCTGCGTCATACACCCAATCGGAGAAACGTGGAAGAACATATAACGCGTGGGGTTCCACCTTCATTTTTTGATGAAAAATTTCAATATAGGGAAGACAGGCCATACTTTCCCGCGAAAAGTCGGTTGCCCAGAGGATTTTATGAATGACGGATATTTCCGATTTGTTCATTTATTTGTCCGTTATGGATTGTTTGAGGTTCTTGGAGGGGATGAACTTGACGATTTTTTTTGAAGGGATGATCATGGGATTCTGTGTGTTTGGATTGATCACCCGTTTGTCTTCACGTTGAATGATTTTGAAAGTACCGAAATTTGAAATCAGTACTTTCCGTCCTTTCTGCAATTGTTCCACCGTGACTTGAATAAGAAAGTCAATAAATTGATACGATTCGAATTTCTTGATCTGCAATTTGCGGGCCATGAGTTCTGAAATTTCTCGCTTATTCATGCACGCTCCTGGCCATCCATTAACACAGGAAAAAAATATTGTCAAGAATAACCGTCATTCCTACGACTTTTTTCATTTTTCCCCGGAAGCGGAAACGTTGACATCCAGTGTGGGAAGTCATATATTAAATTTGGCTGAATCAGAATGCCGACCCGATTTACAGGGGAGCGAGAACCGAGATGATAAAATCCGTTGATATTCGAGAAAAAACACTGGAAGATGGGTATCGAAAGGTGCGGAAGCGTGTTGAGGCGTGGGTCTCTTCGAAACGTCTTCTGCGTCGGTCCGGGTTCTGGACGGACCATTTCCTTCAATACCTGCTGGTCTTGCCGGACCTGGCACACCTCACGGTTCGCCTGCTGCTGGATAGCCGTGTGGATCCCGCGATTAAAGGAAGGTTGCTCATGGGAATGTCCTACCTGATACTTCCGCTGGATTTCATTCCCGATTTTATTCCCTGTGTGGGCCTGATTGACGATCTGCTTGTACTGTCGGTGATCCTGAATAGAACCATCAATCAGGGTTCACCGGAATTGAAAGCAATGATTCAGGAGCATTGGGCGGGTTCGAAAGATGTTTTTGATCAAGTCCGCAGGATCATTGCCGTCATGAATGAAGTTGCCGCACAGATTCCTCGTTCTCTGCTTGCGTATATTCGTGGGAAATAGATCCTACTCTTCTGGAATCGACTTATCGAAGTTGCGGTTAATGATGTCTGCCAGAGAGATGGACGCGAACCTCTTTTCAATGAGATCCACCAGATAGTCCCATAAGGGGCGCGCTTTGCAGAAGTCGAACAGGGGGCAGATATCTCCATTCAGGCAGTGTGACAAGCGGATTTTTTCATCAAAGGCGTTGAAAAGCATCAGGATGGTGGTTTCTTCAGGAGGGTGTTCCAGTCGATATCCACCATAAATGCCCTGAACGCTGCTGATCAGCTGCGCTTTTTCCAGAGGGCCCGCGAGCTTGCGGAGGTACTTGGGAGAGACCTTCATGGTTTCACCAAGGTCCGCTGTACTGCGAACTTTTTCATTGCTTTCAGCAAGCTCCAGGAGCATTCGTAATCCATATCTCAACTTGGTATTGATCTTCATGTGGATACTATAATCAGGATCTATTTGGTTGTCAATGCGTGTGGGTAGATGCAAAAAAAAACCCCGCGGATTGCTCCGCGGGGTTTGTATTGGATTATGGTTTTGTCTATCCGCCCAACTCTTCAAGCCGTTTCATTTTCTCTTCCAGAGCCAGTTTACGTTTTCTCAGGCGAGTGAACTTTTCAGCGTCTTCCTTGGCATTGGCGAGGAATTCGTCCTTCTTAAGGCTTTCCACCTTGATCATTTCGCGCCAGAGAAGGTTGCGGTACGCCCAGGGTTCCGGATAGGAAGGGTTCAGTTCGACGGCACGATCCAGGGCTTTGAAGCCGCGATCCACAACATTGCGTCTTTCCTGAGCGCTCATCATGTCCGTCTGGGTCTGGAAACTTTTAAACCAGGCCGCGACGCCAAGGGAGTAATAGGCTTCGGAAAGCTTGATCTTTTTTTCCTCATCCATCTGATCCTGGATATCCTTCAAGCCTTCGACCTGGGCCGCTACGGCCTCACGTTTCTGGGCCAGCTGGGCTTCCAGCTCAGCCTTGTTTCCGATTTCCTGGATCTGAAGTTCTTTTTCCTGGATCATCTGAGTGCGTGAGTCCGCGGAAATTTTGCGGTTCTTCCGAACATGTTTGTCCAGATACTCTTCAATCTTGACGATCTGGTCCACCTTGGCGGCAAGCTGCTGGATCTCGCGCCGCTGTTCCTGAATTTCCGGTGCACTCATTACGATAATCCGTGTTTCAAATGCGTCCATGGCTTCATACCATTTCCGCTTTGTTTGCAGGTACTGAGCGTAGTACAGATAACCTTCCGGGTCTTTCGGATCAAGGTTGATGCGTTTCTGATACATGGCATCAGCCTTATCGTCCTGGTTGTACTTGGAATAGAAGTCCGCAAGAATGTAATATGACTTGTCGTTTTCCGGGTTGTTCTCTTGAATCTTGAGGAAATATTTTTCAGCTTCCTCCGCATTCTCCATCTTGTCGAAAATATCTCCCAATGCAAGAGAGATTTTTTCGTTTTCAGGATCCTGTTCTTCCGCCTTTTTCAAATATTCAATGGCTTTCATGCCATAGATCTTATTGCGTTCCGTATCACGCCCGGGGCGGTACAGAGCCGCATAAGCGGTTCCCACATGAAAAAGGATGGTATTCAGCTTCGGGTTCAACTCCAGGGCGGCTTCGTATTCCTTGACAGCCTTGGCGAACTTTTCATCCTGATAGTATCCGTTGGCTTTATTAAGGTGGTTGCTGGCCTTCAGGTTGTCAATTTTCAGCTTCTCGCAGCCTGTGAATGTAAAAGTGAACACCAGTAATGCAGAGAACATGCCGATTAGCAGAAGTGTCGACGTTTTTCTCATAAGAGCCTCCTCCAAGTCATCTTTATAATTAAATAGACTGTAAAAGTCAAGTAAAATGTGTATGCCAGGCAGGAATTCGCATCATCCCACCCGGTAGAACCACATCAGAAAAAGCCAGAGATCCTGGATGTATGGAATTCGCTTGTTGTTTATATAGATTTGTGTCGTCTCTGCGCTTTTTACAAGCTCAAAAAGGGTATATAGTTCATTGACCTGGTCCGGTGTGAAGCTGGCATAGACTTTGTAAAAATCGCCATCTCCCTCTTCCATGAAATGGGGGTTGCTTCGAGCCATCTCCAGAGCCTTTTCAAAATTCAAAGACATCTGTTTCTGAAAGCGGATGGTGATTTTAAAGATTCGGTTGGATTGCTTTGGATTCAGAATATTATCCAGCTTTTCCCTGCGGATGATTTCTTGAGCATTCATGAGAGTGAACATTATAGTACAATTTGCTCGGAAAAAAAAGGGGTGTGCCCATGGATCCGCTTCATCGGGGTGACAGCGGGACAATGGATGTGTCGATGACTTTCTGCCCCCGATCGCCGAAATCCACCAGGAATTTGTGTTCGTCAATGCGTTTCTCAACACGGCCAGGCCCGAACACCGGGTGTTCCACCTGCTGGCTGGGAGATTCCTCTTCCGGATGATTCGGAGAGGAGGATGCCGAAACTTCCTCGGGGGAGTGAACAAATCGGTACAGCTGTGATGGAACTGGAGTCAGGAATGGAGAAAGGCGGTCGGAGCCGGTGGACAGAATGAGGTGACGAATCGCACGAGTGGAGGCAACGTACAGCAGTCGCCGTTCCTCCTCCAGTTCATCGATCCCTTTTCGCAGGAAAAAGGGAAGGTAGGTGGCGTTGACTCCGGTCACCACCACGGAGTTGAACTCCAGCCCCTTGGCGTTGTGCATGGTGAGCAGATATGCGTCCACGGGTGAATGGGTGTTTTCGTCGTGGGAGTCCACACTGATGCGGTCCAGCAACTCATTGATACCGGAATGATTTTCAGTGGTTTCCCAGCGGCGGATGAATTCGATCAGTTCGGAGATATTCAATATACGATCATCGTCTCCCCGACGTTCCAGAACATCCAGGTAACCTGAGATTTTTATAAGAGATTGCAGCAGGTCCGCGTAGCCGCCTGATGCCGGCTTCGGTTCGGTGACGGACAGTCGCTGCAGAAATGGCTTGACGCTGATTTTCCCGGGGAAAAAGCGGACCAGTGCGTCCCAGAGTGAAATTTCGTTGGCGCGGGCTTTCTCGTCCACTTGCTCCATGGTTCGCGCGCCGATCCCCAGTGGAAGGGCGTCCGCCATACGTCGAAATGAGAGGTTGTCGTTACGATTGACGGCCAGTCTCAGGATGGCCAGGCAGTCCCGGACTTCCTTGCGGTCAAAAAACCGTTGTCCTTTGAGGATGCGAAACGGGACCTGTCGCCGGGTGAAAGCGGTTTCCAGGGCGAGGGACTGGGAGTTGATGCGGTACAGAAATGCGATGGGCAGGCGTTCCGGGTGCCGGGTTTTCCATGATCGGACCAGATCCGCGGCTTTTCGAGCCTCATCCTCCTTGGAAACACTGTGCAGGATGTGTACGGGGGCCCCTTCCGTGTGTTCGGTCCACATCGATTTTCCCCTGCGTTGGCGGTTCATCCGGATAATGCTGTTTGCGAAATTCAGGATGGGGCGGGTGGAGCGGAAGTTCTGCTCCAGTTTGATTACCCGGGTACCCGGGAAATCCTGTTCAAAATCAGACAGGAAGCGTACATTGGCACCACGCCATGAATAGATGGCCTGATCATCGTCTCCCACCACGGTGATCGCCTGGTGCTCTCCGGCCAGCAAGCGGATCAGTTCGTACTGGTTTGGATTGGTGTCCTGGAATTCATCCACCACCACGTACTGAAAACGGCTGCGGTAATGCGTGAGGAGGTCCGGATTTCCCTGAAGGAGTTTGACGGGAAGAGATACCAGGTCCTCATAGTCCCAGGCCTGGTTCTCCAATTGGAACTGCCAGTACTGCCGGAATATGTGGATCTCCTCGGGGGAGAAGCCCCGGTCTTCCAGCAAGTCGGGATTGTTGGGGTACAGAGAGTTCATTTTGGCGCTGTTCATCCGGCGGCGCAACTGGTCCCGCTGGTCACTGGTGTAATGGGACGCATGGCTTTTCAACAACCGTTCAATGGCTTTTCGTTGCTCGCCGTCGTCCATGACTTTCCAGTCGCCGCCGAAATCTCCGGCATCTCCATTTTCCCTCAAAATCCGCAATCCAAGGGAGTGAAAGGTGGAAATGGAAAACTCCCGGGAATCAATACCGGTCAGCTCTTGAATCCGCTGCTTCATCTCACTGGCCGCTTTGTTGGTGAATGTAACGCCCAGTATGGATCGGGGAGAGAATTGCTTTTCCCCGACAAGGTAAGCGATTTTGTGGGTAATGACCCTGGTTTTCCCAGATCCGGCTCCGGCCACGATCAGCAGGGGAGAGTCAAAATGCAGGACGGCTTCCTTCTGCTCGGGGTTCATCCCCTTGGTCCATTCAGTTGGCATGATTGCGCCGGATCAGGGGGACAAACTGGACAGGAATAAGGTTGGTGCGTTTCAGGCGGCCGCTTTCGGTTTTTTCAATCAGGATCAGCTCCTGGACTTTCTGGGAAAAGCTGACCGGGATAACCATGCGTCCACCCACAGCCAGTTGACGGATCAACGGGGGAGGAATATGGTCCGGCGAACAGGTTACGATTATGCCGTCATAGGGCGCATGTTGTTCCCATCCCAGATATCCATCTCCGGTACGGAAGTGGATATTGCGATATCCCAGTGAACGGGTCAGGCGTTTCGCCTGTTCGGACAGCCTGGCCTTGATTTCTATGGTATACACTTCCTTGACCAGTTCCGCCAGGATTGCGGCCTGATATCCGGAACCGGTTCCGATTTCCAGCACTTTTTTATTAAAATCCGGAGCGATGATGGAGGTCATGATCGCAACCGTGTACGGCCTGTTGACGGTCTGGCCTTCATCAATGGGAAGTTCCTTGTCCTCATAGGCCCTGCTGCGCAGTGACGGATTCACGAAAAGGTGGCGAGCCACCTGCGTGAAGGCGTTCAGGATGCGGGCCTCAACGATCCCCTTGGCGCGGATCTGTTCCTGCACCATCTGCCGGCGAAGGTTGGGAAAGTCCTGGGCATGAAGATTTCCCTGTGGTGCCAGGGCAGCCACAAGAAGCGTAATTGCGATTCTTTTCATCTCCCCTATTCTAACAGAAAGTGCCATGGAGGCAAGGGGAAATTATCTCATTGATGCCTGAAGTCGGAGAACTTGATGTTATGTTGAGTGAGAGTTCCGCCAATGATCCGGTGGATCCGGGCAAGGGTCAGATTGTAGTTAATGGCGGACTGCAGGGCGTTGGACTGGGCGCTGGCGAAATCCCGTTGATAACTCAACACCTGGTAGTTGGTGGACATTCCCACGGAGAGCTTTTTTTCTTCCGCTTTCAGTTTCTGTTCCTGGAGTTCCAGGGCGATCTGGTTGGATTCCACCAGCTTTCGGTTGGATTCCAGCTCCTTCAGGGCCTGCTTGAGTTCGGAGTAAATGGTGTTTTCCACTTTTTTCAGGTTGAGCATCGCTTTTTTCATGTTTATTTTGGCCTGAGCGAGCTGGGCTTTCTCCCTGGCGAAGCTCAATGGAATGGTGAGGCTGAGGCCGATGGAGTAGTTGCGATATTTGTTGCTGGCCAACTCATCGAGGGCATCCATTAGGTCTTTGCTGATCACCCCGATCACGGGACGGTTGAGGTCAAAGGGGGAGGAGTTCGGGTCAAAGATCAACTGATCACCACCACGACCGGTGGAGTAGTAAGTGGCTGTGAGCTGGAGGTCTGGCAGCATCTGGTTACGGGCATATCTTACGCGAATGCCGTAACTGTCCAGGTCCAGGCGGGCTTGAAGGATATCCGGACGATTTTCCAGCGCATCCTTTAGAAAGGTGTTGAAATCAGTTTCAAAGGGAGCGATCTCCGGTGCGTCCGTTGGCTTTAGTGCCGCGGCGGACTGGCTGATGTTGAGGATTTTTTTCAACTGTTCTTCCGCGGTCAGGATAGAATTTTCAGCCTGGATCAACTGGCTTTCGTAGGAGGCAACCTCGGCTTTGGCTTCCAGCACGTCGATCCGGGGGGCGGCTCCGACCCGAACTCTTTTTTCGTTCTGACGCAGCAGATCTTCGGCGCGTTGAAGAGACTTCTTCTGTGCTTCCAGGTTCTGGTGCGCGTATACCAGGTTCCAATACGCTTCTTCCACCTGGTAGATCAGGTTGATCAGGTTGTTTTTCAAGCTGAGGTCATTCTTACGGAAATCGTTGGCCGCAATGTAAATTTCCTGCTTGGTGGCCAGACTGCCGAATCCCTTCAGGAGTGGTTGATTGAGGGTTAGCTGAAGGGTGGAATACAATGCGGGATTGATGGTGCTGAATGCGCTGTTGCTGGATTGCCGGGAGTTGCTGAGCCTGACGCCCAGCGTTCCGCCCAGCGCGATCTGCTGGTTCAGAGATATATTCAGGCTTTCGCTTTCATTCTGCTGCACATCCGCGCCACTGAGGAAGTCACTGGATGGCCGGTTGGTTTCCTGCTTGCTTGCTTCAATGGTCAGGGAGGGAATGAAAATAGATTTGCTGGAGCGAAGGGATTCCCAGAAATAATCCCTGTTCTGAATCTCTATTTTAAAGTCCAGGTTGTTTTCCAACGCGGTGACAATCGCGTTCTGCAACCCGAGCTCTTTGACTTCTTCCCCTGCGATCCCCATCTGGACAGATACCGCCAATAGTATGATCAGTGCGATTTTCAGTGCTTTCATCAATTCCTCCGTTATCACAAATTAATACGAATGGATAGGCAAAAAGTTCTCAACCAAATGAAATCGGGAAGTGACCATTCCCGGTAATGATGCGGTTTGAAGCGACAGCGTCTGACAGGTGAACACCGTCCGTTACAATAACATTCCGTAAGCGGGAAGATCCGGAAATTTTCGCGCTGTCCCATACAATGCAGTGATCCAGCCGGGAAGAGGAGGACACCTGCGATTCCGGTGAAATCGCCGCGTCCGGGGGCAATCCCTTACTTTTCAAGTAGGCGAATTGGGCCTCAAAATAATGGTGGGGAGTCCCCAGGTCCAGCCAGATGCCGGTGTATTCCAGGGTTTGGACATTCATTGTGGACTTTTTCAGAGACAGGAAAAAGCTCTCATCCTGAATGGCAGCCACCATTTTTTGTGAAAAGAGAGCCACGCCGCAATACATCAGCCCTCCGGGGCCGGGATGCGAACGGGTACCGGAAAACCGGTCCGCATCCGTCGTCACCTCATTGTATTCGCTACTGAGTCTCCGGCGTACCAGCAATACCCCGTCGCAATGGGTTTCATTGAATGTCCGCAGCAGTTGCAGAACAGGAATTTCAAGAAAAACGTCCCCATTGACCACCAACAGAGGGTCATTGCCGGAATCCAGGGCTTTTCTCAGAATACGGCTTCCACTTAAGTGCTTTTCCCGGAGATAGTGAATTTCCGTGTGGGATTTCAACGTCTCCTGAATTTCATTCCCCTTGTAATGCAGGTTGATGTAAGTGTTACGTACGCCCTCAATCTGTAACTGTTTCACCAGGAGACGGATCAGGGGGACACCGCCCAGGGGAAACAGGGGTTTTGGACGGACCCGACTCAAGGGCCTGGCGCGCAGTCCCAGACCTGCCGCCAGGATAAAGGTGTTCAGGGAAGCCCGACTATTCATTTTCAGCGGGAAAACGCATGTCGCCATGCCCACCGGTTGCGATGAAGAGAGAACGATAATTGGCGGTAATGTACTGGTCCCGGGTGTAACCCAGTTCATGTGTCAGTGTGTCTATGGTCTTCGGGGAACCTTCGATTTCCATGAAATTCCCCATCGGGGTTTCGTCCAGCATGGCCATGGCTTCTTCGAAAATGAGTATCTCCCTGAATTTTTCGTAGGTGAATATGACTTCATAGCCGATTTTTTCAAGTATGTCTCGCATGGTGTCAAAGTCGGCCACATGGACTTCTGTTTCCTCGCGAACTTTGTAAGCGGATTCGGATTTTTTTTGTTGAGGTGGCGTCTTGGCGGTGAGAATCACCCTGTCAGCCGCACTCCGGAGGCGCAACAGGCGACCGGATTTCCGTAGGTGGTGGTCCGGTGTGTCAAACACCAGGTTGAATTCGTGGTGGCGGGGAACCATGGTTCGAAATCCCTTCAAATGCAGCTTTTTTCTTAGTGTGCCTGGATCCTGGACGGGAAGTTTGATCTCGATTTCCCGTTTCCGGGTGCCGGTTCCTTCTTTCATAGGATCCCTCTCCGATGGTCAGTAATCTCTGCTTTCAATGAATTCCACCAATTGATCCAGGGAGTCTCTGAATATGGATGGAGGGAGTGCGCGGAGGAACTGATGGCATTCCGATGCGTATTGATGGGTCATCTGCTTCATGTTTTCCAGGATTCCTCTCTCCCGCATCAGAATGTCGATGGCCGGAAAATCCCTTTTTTTCAGAAGTTCTTCTCCAGTTTCGCGATTCTCCTCAAGAAGGAGAATCAGCGGCAGGGTGATCTTGCCTTCCATCAGGTCCCTGAAGCGATCTTTTCCCGACAGGGTGGAAAAAATGTCGATCAGGTCATCCTGCATTTGGAACAGTGTGCCGAAACTCATACCGAAGCGTTCATATTCTCCCGGATCGGCATCCAGGTTGGCATCCAGGTTGGCGACAATGCGCGCGATCCCTGCAAACAGGGATCCGGTTTTTTGACGGATGATGGATAGATAGCTTTTCCGGGTGGTGGCAAGGTCATGTTGATGGTCCAGCTCAAGCATCTGGCCTTCAATCATCTGTACGGCCACATCCATGGCGGTCTGTACCACGGGAGAGTGACCGATACGGTTCAGGGAACGGAATGCGCTGATGAATAGGTAATCTCCCCAGAGAATGGACATCTGGTTGCCTTCGTCCATGTTCAGCGATTTTCGTCCCCGACGCATCGTGGAATGGTCCATTACATCGTCATGAATCAGACTGGACAGGTGGATCAGCTCCAGTTCGGAAGCGATTGCCGGCAGCTGAGGGTCTGAGGACTCCCGTGCCCCGGCCAAAAGAAACATGAGGGTAGGACGGATTCTTTTGCCGCTTTGAATCGGGGTTTTTCCCATCATTCGCCGAATTACGCCTTTATGGATCCGGAATTTTTCGCGCAGAAGATGATCCACGGCATCCAGCTGACGCTGAACCGGCGACTGAATTTTTTTTAACTCCACCCGCCCATTCTAGCACTGGCGATCAAAATTTGTAAAGCATCCGCATGATGGATATACTCAACATATGATTGAATATCGGGAAATCCGGATTTTAACGGACAACGATCGACGGTTGATCGATGTCACCGGAAAGATTCAACTCGAGCTTGAAGAATGTGGGATTGAAGACGGAATGGTGCTGCTTTTCGTTCCCGGGGCCACCGGGGCTTTGTCCACCATTGAGTATGAGCCCGGACTACAGCGGGATTTTCCGGAATTGATGGAGCGGTTGATTCCGGAAAAGAACGTTTATCATCACAATGAAACCTGGGGAGACGGCAATGGCCATTCCCATCTCCGTGCCACTTTGATCGGGCCCTCATTGACCGTTCCCATTCGGGATGGACAATTGGTGCTGGGGAGATGGCAGCAGATCATCTTCCTGGAGTTTGATAACCGTCCCAGGGATCGTCGACTGGTAGTTCAGTTCATGGGTGAGGAGCGGTAACGAACCCCGATCCACGCTTACCTTTGACGCGGAGTGTCCAGAGAGTCTCCCTGTACGGAACGGACTTCCGTGGCCAGGTCGGCGGTCAGGCAGGAGTGGACTGGGAGAATGGCAAGGCAATCTCCGGGTTTGAGGCTTTCCGCTTTTTCCCGGCCCACATGGACGATGCCGTGTTCCTGGCTGAGAGATCGTACTCGGGCGCCCGCCATGGGGGGCGCCCAGGAATTTTCCCCGGAGCAGGGTGCCACCAGACCAAATGCAGGTGTTCCATCCGGTTCGATAATGGCGTCGCCGGACAGGTGCACTTTTCCTCCCCGGATCACCACTTCTCCCCGCCCGGGGTAGGTGCCGATTACCGGGCACAAGAGCCGTACCGCAATGTCATCGATACGGCAGCTGCCAAGCATGGTCTGCATGATATCGTAATAAACGAAATTGCCACAGCGGACTTCCTGAATCCCGGTGAAGTCCACCGCATGACTGCAGGCGGGTGTATCTCCAATAGAGATTTCAAGACCCGGGAGTCCCTGCTTTTCCATCTGGTCACGCACCGATTTGAGCTGAATCATGCTCTCCTCGTGAATTCTCGTGATATCAGGAGGGTCGGATGCATGATAGGTATGACCTGCATGAGTGAGAATCCCCCGCAATGAGAAATGGGTTTTACCCAGGATCTCTTTTCCCAGGTGGACAATCTGGTCTGGCCGGGATGCTTCCAGGCCGCATCTCCCATACCCCGTGTCGATTTTAATCCAGACATCCACGGGTCGTTTCAGCCGGGCGGCCGTGCTTCGAACGGCATGTGGGTGGTCGAACAGAAGATTCAGCCGGATTGAGGGGGGAAAATGGTTGATCTCTTCTGTTTCGCCCGGATTGAAGGGCATGGCGATCAGGATATCCCGCCACCCGTCAGAGGCGAATCGCGCAGCCATATCTACCGAGGTGACGGTTATGTTCTGAATACCCTCATCGCGAAACCAGCGGCCCACGTCCAGAGATTGATGGGTTTTAAAATGGGGGCGAAAGCGTATGCCCATGGAGTGGAACTTGCGGGTCATTCGACGGATGTTGCGGATTGCGATATCCGAATTTATCAGCAGAGTCGGCCGGACAATGGTCATGAAACCTCCAATGAGAAATATAGCATGAATGGCTTGGAGCGGGCAAAGCAGGATTGCTTTTCTCTTTCCCCTTTTTTATAATGGCAACTGAATCGAGGGCAAACAAGGAGATCCATGGCGGATCAACAACAGAGCGGGTTTGATCAAATCCGGAGGCACATTCCTGAATTTCCCGGATATGCGGATCCCTTCTCCCGTATTCATGCCGACACCATCCTCCGTGCGTATGTGGATGGGAAAATTTCCCATGTATTGGAGCGATTGCTTCTATTTATCCAATCATCCGCGACGGAAAAACGGCTGGATTTGCTGTCTGATTTTGAAGATATCCGGGAGAGCCTGAGCGCATTGTCCGGCAGGTTGGCATCAGATGTGGCCCATGAAAGCGAACCCTGGACGTCCGGGACCATTGAGGAAGAACCGCTTGCCCGGATTCATGAGAATGACGGGGAGCTGGTCGATGCGGTTCAGTCGGTTCTTGATCGGATCATCGGGATGAAAGGCCCTGTACCGGATCGCCCTGAAGTGCTGCTTCTTAAAAATGCGGTGGACCGACTGCTGGGTCGCTTTCAGGACCGGTGTACAGAGCTTGAGGAGTTGGGGCTTGTCGGGGAAACCACCTCCAGATAATCATCCCGGCCGGTCACTGGAAAATCCTATCGGAGGCGCCGGAGTCAGTTTCACCTGTCCCCAGTGCAACGCACCGCTGGATCTTCATCAGCAGGATTGCTTTATGCACTGCGTTTTCTGTGGCAGTGCCCTTTATCTTGATCTGGAATCCATCACTCGAGTGATGTCGATACCGATTCACATTTCAGCGGATGAAGCGCCATTGTTTGTGCGCCGTCATCTGAAATCCGTGGCATTTGATGAGCGAATCTCCATTGTGAGCCGGGAACTGCTGCTGATCCCTTTCTGGAGGGACCGGGAGAAGAAATGGATGGCCCGGGCGAGTGGAGAATATTCCGAGCCGAAGACCATGATGCCCGCCGTACAGCCCGAGGGCTTTTTTCCGGAACAACTTCCTCCTGAAGCGGAAATTCTTCCGGTGACCACCCGCCCACTGGATGAGTTGAACCTGTTGCTTTATTACCTGCCTTTTTTCAAAATGACCGTCTCACTGGGTGAACAGAAATTCCGCTTGCTTTGCAATGCGGTTACCGGTGAGGTAACCGGAGAGCAGATCCCGGTTGAGACCGGCCCGCATATCTTCCGGGTATTCCGGACGTTTCTGTTGATCTTTTTTGCCATGTTGGCCGTGGATTTCCTTGTGGACAACAACTGGATCCTGCTGGTTCTGAACGGTGTATGCTTATTTCTGGCCCAGCAACTCTCCATACCCATGATTGAAAAGTGGTTGTATAAATGAATCCCCAGGTCCTGAACTGTAAAAATTGTGGTGGCGCGCTTCACATTGTGCCGGGTCAATGTGTGATTCGCTGTCCCTTCTGCGGGAATCCGTACTGTCTGGACCAGGAGCTTCCCCCGGCCGTGGTACTGGCCGTTCAAGTGGATGAGGAGCAGGCAAGAGAAAGAATTTTAAAGGGACTGCGGGAACCGCGTATTGAGCCCGGATTTCTCAGAAGAACATTTTTTGAGCGTGCGACCCTGTATTACGTTCCCTTCTACGAGGTTCGCGGTGTTAAGGCGGGATGGAGTATGGGAGAGGGGGAAACGGACACGTATTCCCATGTTTCCTTTGAGTATCTTGAGCCGGCCAACGACCTGGAAACACTCTCCCTGAATGTCCTGGATCGAAGCCTTGTGGAAGCCGCGATTCTCAATGCATGTCAGGTCGCTTTCCGACCGGTGGAGATGCGCAGGCGGGGCGTTGTCCTTCCCGCGCAGCCTTTCCGAAAAAACAATGTGTCCACGGACCATGACGTACGCCATGTGGTGGAAACGCATCTTCGCCTGGTTTACTTCCCCATGTGGGAGGTGGCGTACAGTTACCGGGGCATGGTGTTCAGGAGCTACTGCTCCGCTGTGGATGGTTCATTGATTACGGTGAAAGGGTTGCGAAATCACCGGCGCAAACTGGGGCTGGCGCTGCTGGGACTTTTTTCGCTGGCCCTGTTGTTGGGCCGCATGTTGAAACTGGTGTTCGTTATATTGTCGGGAGTGTCCGTCGGACCTGTCACGCTGCTGGCTGCGGCGGGAATCCTGGCTCTGGGTGGATTGATCTGGGGCGTTCTCTTTCCATACCTGTGGCGCCTGTATGCCTTCCGGGAAGAGATTGAGGTTTCCGGCGCCTTTATGGTCACCCGGCCCGTTAATTACAGAGAAGGCCGTCTGTTGCGTTTCAGCCGTGAATTTGTCCATCGGATTACTGGCGGCGAAAAATCCCGGGGAGAACCGTGAAACTGTTAAGCCTCAAATGCCCGCGGTGCCGGAAAGACCTGGAGGGAGACAATAACAGCCGGGTGTTTTTCTGCCGTGACTGCTGCCTGGGTGTGGACCTGAGCCGGGGAAAAGAATCTGAATATAAAGTGGAATGCGCGCAACCGAGGATTCAGAAAGAAGCGGAGATGGCGTATTTTCCATTCTGGAAATATAAAGGGCGGTATTGGGTGGTGTCCGACGAACACAGAGAGCCTGTTTCCCGTGAGTCCACTTTCTGGGTTCCGGCGTTTTTCATAAAAAGTATCAACTCCTTCGGGGATATCGGTCTGTATTACACGTCTCGAAAAGTCAGCCCCAATATGGAGCGGTGCCGTTCGATTCCCCTTTTTCCAGCGGATCGAGGCGAAGCGCATGCGGCGATCTACCCCATGGTTTATGCCGGTTGTCTGGAATCCGGTTCGGTGTCCCGGGTGGTGGAATTGAATGTCCTGCATGTAAATCTGGTTCATGTCCCCTTTTTCAGGATGGGGCGTGAATATATGGATTCCCAGCTGGGATGGACCTACCCTTCCGGTGCCCTTATCTGATTGACGCCGGTTGACTTCCCGTCGGCCGTTGTCTAAAATAAAAGGCGAAAATGCCATGTAGCAGGGCCTGATTCCCATTGAACACAGGAGTATTCATCATGAATAAAAGACAGATCATCATTATCGGTTCTGGGCCGGCCGGCCTGACCGCTGCAATTTATACGGCCAGAGCTGGTTTAAAGCCGCTGGTTTTCGAGGGTTATCAGTCTGGTGGACAACTGATGATCACCACGGATGTGGAAAATTACCCGGGATTCAAGGAAGGGATCGCCGGTCCGGAACTGGTGGCCAACTCCCGGGCCCAGGCGGAACGTTTCGGAGCGGAACTGCGCAGTGTGGATGTGACCCGGGTCGAGTTTTCTCCCGGGAATCATGGTGTGTGGGTTGAGGATGAGGAATTTCGCACTCCGGTGGTGATCGTCTCAACGGGCGCACGCGCCAACCTTCTGGGCCTGGAGAGCGAAAAGCGTTTGATGGGTCGGGGTGTCAGTGCCTGTGCCACCTGTGACGGTTTCTTTTTTCAGGAAAAGGCCGTGGCTGTAGTCGGAGGCGGAGACAGTGCCATGGAAGAAGCCCTCTTTCTGACTCGATTCGCATCTATTGTCCATGTGGTTCACAGGCGTGATGAATTCCGGGCATCCCGAATCATGGTGGAACGTGCCCGGGAGAACAAAAAAATCACTTTTGTAATGAACGCCACGGTGGATGAAGTTCTGGGAGAGGATCGGGTGACCGGTATCCGTCTTCGGGATCCTCGAGACAATTCGGTGAAGGAACTTACTCTGGATGGTGTTTTCATGGCCATTGGGCACACGCCGAACACACTTCTGTTCCAGGGCCAGCTTGAGCTGGACGATAAGGGGTACATCCGTACCATGGCTGAGAAAAAAGGCCAGACCCGAACCAGTGTCCCTGGAGTTTTTGCTTGTGGAGATGTTCAGGATCCACATTATCGGCAGGCCATTACCGCAGCCGGAAGCGGCTGCATGGCTGCCTTGGATGCGGAACAATATCTGGACAGAATGTAATCCTGCGTCTCCGAGGAAAGCCTTCTCAACGAGAGGTGAATTCATTTTTGTGTCCATGAGGATCAAAAACCCGACAGCCTTCGGAATTTTTCTGTCACTCCTCTTCATGATTTTTCTTTCGCCCAGTGCCTTCTCCCTGGATCGGATTGCTCCAGGCACGGTTTGGTGGGAAAAATCGGGCCCGCGTTTTGTTGTCGTCTTTCCGGAAGGGTATTCGTCACTGGGAGATGAAGTGTATCGGACCGCGGAACAGGTGTACGCGAACCTGACGGAATTCTGGCAGGAAAAAATCCGGGGGAAAATTCGGATCCTGGTGGTTCTTGATTCGGATGTGGGAAGCGGATTCGCGACCTTTTTCCCCTACAACACCATTCGGATTGATTTGGCACAGGCTCAACCGGATGAGATGTTTAGTGGCGGCAGGTCCTCCTGGCTGAAGATGATACTGGTTCATGAGATGACCCATCTCCTGATCATGAACAAAAGCTCGGGTTTTTTTTACGCCCTCCGTCGATTATTCGGGCATATGCCCCTGGCCTTCCCCATGGTTCAGTATCCCACCTGGCTCCATGAGGGACTGTCGGTGTACAGTGAATCCAGACTTTGTGATTCCGGTCGGCTGAATACTCCGGATTATATTCAGATGATCAATTCGATTGCCCGGGCGGATGCGTTCAGGGGGTATCTGGCCATCCGGGGGAATTCCACTCAATGGCCCGGACCTCTGACACCCTACCTGTACGGCGCGGAACTGGTCCGTTACCTGGTCGACAGGTTTGGAGAAGAATCCCTCCGGCTCTTGGTGGAGCACCTCCGCATGGTCCCTGTTTCCCTGGGGATCTCTCCCCGTTTTAAAAGGGTGTTCGGTATGGGAATCCGAAAGACTTGGCGGGATTTCCGTGATTCCGTCACTTCGCGGACCGCGAGCCCTCCGGATCACCTGAATTGGCTGACTGGAGACGGCTGGGGGAAGCGGTATCCCGTGACCCTCCCGGACGGCCGCATGGCTTATGCGTTCAACAACAGGCGTTCCCGTCCAGGAATCCGGGTTTTTGACCCTGGCACAGGAAAGAGCTCCTGGCTTCTGAGGCGGAGGCGGATCTCGGGACTGGCCTATGATCATCAGAATCGTCGTCTGGTGTTCTCCTCACTCAAAGTGTTTCGCTCTTTTTATCTGTTCTCCGATCTGTTCACCTTTCATGAGGGGGAAAGAAAATTGATTCGCTGGAGTCGGGGCGGGCGGTTTTCCGAGCCGACTCCGGTGGTGGGGAAGCCGGGGCTGGTCTGTGTGGCACGGAAGGGAAATCGGTATCAACTGGTGTATATGAATGAACCGTTTGCAGCTCCGGTCCCGATTTCAGAGAGTTTTGCCGGCCTGTCTCACCCCCGGATTTCTCCGGATGGATGCCTGCTGGTCGCGGCCGTGAAGTACCGTTCCCATAACTGGGGGATCGGAATATTCAATTCTGATGGTAAATTAAAGAATGTGCTCCATGTTCCGGACGGTCGCTGCAGTGTCCCTTGTTGGAAAAACGACCGGGAGATCTATTTTATTCTGGAGAGAGAGAATCGATCCCTCCCGGCACGAATCCGGCTGCGGAATCGGCGGGTTTCCCTTCTCAACTGCGAGGGGCTGGCGGGGGTCAGGGATATGGAACCCGGGAGTGACGGCGGGTTGAACCTGGTGGTGTTGAACTCCGGGGGATATGACCTGGCCGGATTGCACCGGGATCGAGTCAACTGGTCACCTCTGGACTCGACATGGAAAATTCCCCGGGAAACCAATGGGGTTGCCGATTCTCCTGAATCCCGGCCATACAAAATTTCCCGGGAACTGGGACCCAAGTACCTGTCTCCCGATGTGGACTACCCGTCCGGAGAGGCAAGGATGGGAGTCCGGACGTCCGGGAGTGATCTTCCCGGCCACTACACTTACAATGCACGTCTGTTGTATGGTTTTCGAACCGGAAAATGGAGTTCACAGCTGCAGGTCACAGTGAATCGTTTTCATCCCCTGTTGACCCTGACATTGCGCAGGGAACATCTGTTCCTGGGCAGCCGAAGTTCTGGAAATTTCACATTGACCAACCGCTTCCTGAACCTGGTGGCCGCATTCCCTCTGGTGGCCAGGGAGACATTCCGCTGGGATCTGGAAGCGGGGTTTCATCTCAATCGTATCCAGGATCGAAGCCACCTTCATTCTGAGGGAGAAGCCGTTGAGTTGAACGGCATTTCTCTTTCTCTTTTCCTCCGGTCCGCGCGGAGATACTACGATGCCATATCCTATTCCGACGGGAGCCGCTTAAAATTGATGGCTTCCTTTGATATTGCCGGAATCGGGGGGTCCTCCTCCGCGCGTTCCCTGGCTCTGGATTGGCGGAAATATGTGGCCATTGTTCAGCCCAATGTTCTGGCGTTGCGGTTGGCGGTTGCTCATTCCTGGGGATATGCCCCCAGGCTGTTCTACCTGGGAGGGACCCGGTCACCCGAAGATGTCGGGCTTGTGGAAGGCGGCCTTTTTTCGTTATTGCGTGGATTTCCCGGGGGGGTTTCCGCTGGATTCGGTGGCTGGCAATTGAACCTGGAACTGCGGCTCCACTTTTTCAAAATTGAGCGTGCGTTTCCCATTGGACCGAGTTTTGATCGTGTTTACCTGACGCTTTTCTGTGACAGCGGGAATATGTGGAACCAGCGTTTGAAAATGGATCCCACATTGTCATGGGGTGCGGAAGTGAATCTCATCATGCACCTGGGTGCTCCCGTACACCTGGCCATCGGCGTTGCGTTCTCCACCGGGCTGAACCGGGGGCCGGCCCTCTATTTACGAATCGGGGAATCTTTCTGATCCGGCTCAGATACGCGGTTCAGACAAGACGTATTCCCGCCGGTTAAACACCCACAGAGAGATTGTCAGCAGGCCCACGGAAATCAGCAGCAGAAGGATTATGGAATGAGCGGTTGAGGAGGCCTGCAACTGAAACATCAGGAATCCGCCGCCCGTGGATGATTTGTATGGCAAAAGGGATTTAATATAGTGGCTGATGGTCAGCCGCTGGGTGGATCCGGGGATGAACTGGACGATGTATTCCCATCCGAAGATGAAGATGACTCCAGCGATAACCGGTTTTTTCAACAATGTGCCGAACAGGACGAAAAGGCTGCTGTAGGCCAGTATGGTCAGTGCTCCGGTTCCCACATATGCCCCAAGCAGGGAAATTCCGTCTCGAGTCAGGGCTTCAGCCCCGAATCCCAGTCCCAGGGAAACCACGATGGCCAGTGTCAAAATCGGAATCGCCAAGGCAAGCAGGGCCGCGACTTTTCCCAGGAGAACCCATGGTTTGCCCGCGGGACGGGTGGTGAGGAAAGCCAGGGTATGGCCATCCAGTTCATCTCCCACGCAGGCGCTGCCGAAAAGGAGACTCAGCAGGGGCGCGAACAACTGAAAAAGGAAGGGAACCGCCATCTGTCGAAAAAGGACAGGCCCGGTAGAACTGTTGGGATTCCCCAATTGAACGAGTAGCACCACCAGCAGTATGATGGCGGGGATGAAGGCCGTGGCCATCAGCAGAAGTGTTCTCCTGTTGCGTATTCCGGTACGCAAAAAGAAACGGAAAATCGGGTATATGGATTTACTGGGGCTCATTATTTTCTCCCTACCAGGTAGTTGAATACGGCCTGCAGGTTGTCGTCCGGTGAAGTGATTTCGTCGATATGCCATTTCCGTTCCACGATCATGCGGTTCAGACGACCGAAAAAATGGTCCCGGTTGTCGGTTTTGAATACGACTTTCTTCGACTGGTTGACGAAGCTGGTGGTCAGTACATGGTCATCTCGGACAAATTGTTCAGCAAGCCGGCGGAAATGGGGGCTTTTGATGGAGACCATGTGGGGATGTGAATCCAGCAGGCTGCGGATCTCCTGGATGTCTCCCTGGGCCAGAATTTCTCCCTGGTGGATCAGAATGATGTGGTTGGTCATTGCCTCGATTTCGGGAAGGATGTGAGAGGAGACGATGACCGTCCGTCCCATCTCTTCGTACTCCCGGATCAGATTGATTATTTTTACCCGCCACAGAGGATCCACTCCCCGCAGGGGCTCATCCAGGATCAGCAGTTCGGGGTCATGAATCATTCCGGCAGTGAGCTTCAATCGTTGGCGCATTCCCAGGCTGTAGGCGGAGATCGACTTGTCCGCCACCTCTTCAAGGCCGACTTTTTCCAGGGCTTCCCGGGCCTTTTGCCGTGAGTTTTCCGGGGAGAATCCATGGAGTCGGGCACAGAAAAAGAGGTACTCTCCCCCACTGACTCCCGGGTAATAGGCGTCATTCTCCGGGCAGAAGCCGACACGCCTGAAGAGTCCGGGATTGCTGAATACCGGCTCGTTAAAGATTCGGATCCGCCCCCGGTTGGGGCGCAGCTGGCCGGACGCGATGCGCATGAATGTGGTCTTCCCAGCGCCGTTCGGGCCCAGCAGTCCCTTGACTCCCGGGGTGATTTCCAGGCTGATATCACTGATACCGAGGATGTTGCCATACCATTTGGACAGGCTGTCCGCCAAGAGTACAGGTTCCATTTACGCCTCCACCCGGTTGATCCGGAATTGGGTCCATGTCAGGGCCAGAAGAATCAGTGACAGGATCACAATCGGAGAAAGCCAGGAAGGGATCTGCATGGGAGTGGGTTGACCAAAAAGCCAGGCGCTGAACTGGTTGATGTTCCGTTCCAATGAAATCAGTCCGAAAGCGGAGTTTTTAAAAACCGCCCGGGACAGAATGGCGGCCACCATGTTGGTGACAAAGTAAGCCCCCACATATGAGACGATGACGAAACGGGTGTTGGCACTGAATGATGAAAAGAGAAGAATAAGAGAGGCAAGCAGGAAAGAAACCGCTATGGGCTGGATCAGGATGGCCAGAAATGTACCGGCGGAGAATGTCCATGCGCCACTGAAAAGTGTTTTAGCCAGAACCAGCAGCAGAGCGGGAACCAGTGAGAACATGAGAAGAAAGCTCATGATTATGGCCAGTTTTCCGATCAGGTAATCGCTGCGGCGGAGTGGGCGGGAGAGGTAAAGTCCGATGGAATTGAACTTGAGGTCCGCGGAGATCAGGTCTGAACCCACATAGATACTCATCAGGATCATGACGAACATCAATCCGCTGCGTGTAAAGAACAGGTTGAAGAGACTGGCGTTATCACCGATGACCCGGGTGATTTCCGTCATGAACTGCAGTTCCGGCTTGGAAGACACGTATACCGCGACCAGGAAAAACAGAAAGGGAAATGCGGAAAAGAAAAACAACAGTTTGGCGCGCCGCTTGGCCATGACCTGGCGGATGCCGTATCTCAGGATGGGTAGCCATTGAAAGCCTGAACTCTTCAGGGTACCGTCCCATCCATGATATCCTTTCTCCTTAACGGGCATTGGATTCTCCTATGGCGGTCACAAAGGCGTCTTCCAGGGTCACGCGGCTGGGGCGGAAGTGTCGGATCTGAACATTGGCTTCCATGGCAATTCTGAACAGATCCATGGGCGGCAGATCCGGAGGAAGGTGAAGCCGCAGGTACCCTCTTCGGTCGGTCTCCGCTTGTATGCCGGGCAGAAGTCGGAGGAAACCGTCCACCTCTCCGTTAATCCGGATCTCATATATGCTTGCGTCCGTGTGGTTGAAGTCCGCGGTACTCTGCTCGGAGACGATGCGGCCGGCATTCATGATCAGGACCTGGCGACAGGTGGTCTCAATGTCCGCCAGTATATGTGAGGAGACAATCATGTTCATCCGTTCCTTGGATGCGATGTCACGAATCAATTCCAGCATCTCCTCTCTGCCCCGCGGGTCCATCCCGGAGGTGGGTTCATCCAGGAACATGAGAACCGGGTCGTGAACCAGAGCAACGGCCAGTTTCAGCCTCTGCTTCATTCCGGACGAATAGGTGTCCGCAGCACGGTACCGCGACTCTTCCAGCCCCACATAATACAGGACTTCATGGGCCCGTTTGATCGCTTCCTGACGGGGCATTCCGCTGAGCTCTCCCATGTAGGCCGTCAACGTAACCGCGTCCATTCCCGGAATCAGGCAATGACTTTCGGGCATGTACCCGATTTTTCTTCTGACTTCCGCATGGCTGCCGGTAATATCGTACCCCAGGATCCGGCCCTGCCCCGCCGCGGGCTGGAGATGGCCCAATATGATTCTCATCAGGGTGGTTTTCCCGGCCCCATTGGGACCCAGCAATCCGAAAACCCCGGCACCGATCTCCAGATCCACACCTTGGATGGCCTGAAAATCCCCAAAGGCGAATTCAATTCCTTTCAGTTGAATGATTGATTGGGTCATTCTATTGATACGAAAAATCGCTTGGTTGGTTCCATTCAGGCGGGCAAGCACATATAATATAAATCTGACACCCGGCTGAAAGCCGGAGGGAATTCCCAGAGGAGGGGTGACCGTGAGGCGTGATACATTTGATGTTGTGATTCTGAATGGACGACCGGCCGCGGGTAAATCGGAGATCATCGACTTCCTGCATTCCGTTCCCCAAGAGGAGCGGATTCGCCGGTTTCACGTGGGTGAGTTCCGTGAGATTGATGATTTTCCCATATTGTGGGAGCAGTTTGAGGATGATGACCTGATCGAATCCATGGGCAAACCCCGGGTTCTGACGGAAAGTACTTTTGAGCATGAAGGCCGGCGTCACCCCGGGTATTCGTTCAAGGAGCAGTGGTACTGGAATTTCCTGATCCGCAAGCTTTCCCTTCAGTATGAACGTATGCTTCGAGATGATCCCGGTTTTCATGAACGGGGCGGAACGGTGTTTATCGAGTTTTCCCGCGGCGCGGAGCATGGTGGTTTCCGGGAAGCATACAACCATTTATCGCAAGCGGTCCTGGACCATGCGGTCACCCTGTATATTCAGGTTACCTGGGAAGAGTCTCTGCGCAAGAATCGGCGTCGATACAATCCGGACCGGCCGGACTCCATTCTGGAACACGGTCTTGAGGATCTGAAACTGGAAAAGCTGTATGGGAAATCGGACTGGCAGGATT
>CAYVBC010000001.1:36406-37892 GCA_964449545.1 uncultured Clostridia bacterium
GGTCTTGAGGATCTGAAACTGGAAAAGCTGTATGGGAAATCGGACTGGCAGGATTTCGCCGGAGACCAGTCGGGTTTCCTCACCGTGGGTGAAAGTCGTGTTCCCTATGGCGTGTTTGACAACATGCCGGAAAAAACCCATGATCCGGAGCTGATCGCGCCCCACCTGGAGACGGTCATGTCGCGACTCTTCCGGATGGTTCAGGAGAAATAGCATGGATCATTTGCCGGGATTCCGTACTCGCCGGATTATCAACTGGTTCCCCATGGGTCTGACCTACGCGCTCCTGTACATGGGGCGCTACAACCTCACGGTGTCCAAGAACGCCCTGGGCGATCTCATGACCAAAGCCGATTTCGGCTTGATTTTTGGAATCGGCGCCGTGGTGTACGCGCTTTCCTTTCTGATCAACGGTCCCCTGGTGGATCGAATCGGCGGCAGAAAGGGGATTCTCATCGCGGCCATCGGCGCGGGTGGCGCCAACCTGGCCATGGGGCTGTATCTCTGGCGGGTCATGGGTATGGCGGATCCGTCATCCGCTCCGCTGCGGCTGGTATTCTCCATCCTTTACGCGGTGAACATGTATTTCCAGAGTTATGGCGCCGTGTCCATCGTGAAGGTCAATGCCCATTGGTTTCACGTGACCGAGAGGGGAACATTTTCCGGCATTTTCGGGATCATGATCTCATCGGGAATTTTTCTGGCATTTGATGTATCCCAACGGATCCTGGAGTCACCCTTTGTGGCGGGTCGGGGATTCTCCGGAGGCGATGCCACCTGGTGGGTCTTTCTTTCTCCCGCCGCCCTGCTGTTCGTTTTATTCGCGGTGGAATTCTTTCTGTTGCGGGATCAGCCGTCTCAGGCGGGGTTTCAGGATTTTGATACGGCGGATGCCTCTTCCGGAGAGGATCTGACCACACGGATTCCCACTCGACAGTTGCTGCGTCGCATCCTGACCAATCCGGTGATCCTGACCGTGGCGGGAATCGAGTTCTGTACCGGTGTCCTGCGCAACGGGGTCATGCACTGGTTTCCCATATTCGCCAAGGAAAAAGTGGCGGCCGGGCTGGGCACTCAGGGCTGGGATTTCATGCTTCACAACTGGGGTCTTCTTCTCATGATCGCCGGAATTATCGGGGGGAATGTGGCGGGGATCGTCAGTGACCGGGTTTTTCAGTCGCGCCGCGCGCCCGCTGCGGGCATTTTATACGGAACCATGGTTCTCCTCATCATAGGCATGGCCTTTTCGCTGCATCAGGGATGGATCCTGGGCGCCCTGGTCTTCGGCATCTCCCTGTGCGTCATCGGTACCCATGGGTTGTTGTCCGGTACGGCGACCATGGACTTCGGCGGCCGCAGGGGTGCGGCCACGGCTGTCGGGATCATCGATGGATTCGTGTACCTGGGCACCGCGGTGCAGTCTTTTTCTCTGGGCTGGATCACCATGCATGACTGGAGCATATGGCCCTGGTTCCTCCTCCCCTTT
>CAYVBC010000002.1:0-3189 GCA_964449545.1 uncultured Clostridia bacterium
GGAGCGTGGCAGGCAAACTGCCTGTTTTATGGTGCGAGTGAAATCCTCCCCTTACGGGGTGAAAACACGCAATTCAATTTATGGAGGAGCAAATGATTAAGCGAATCGCGTTGATCCTGCTGGCATGCATGATCCTCACCGGAGGATTGCTGGCACAGCAATCGAATTCAAGAATCACCGGTAAAGTGACCGATGAGGAAGGAAACGGACTGCCCGGCGTGGCCGTGACCGCCACCAACCCCAAGATGGTGGGTAAAGCC
Organism: uncultured Clostridia bacterium; assembly: GCA_964449545.1. Classification (GTDB taxonomy): domain Bacteria; phylum Acidobacteriota; class Aminicenantia; order UBA2199; family UBA2199; genus UBA876. Next base: position 261 of record CAYVBC010000002.1, read on the forward strand.
GAGACCATCACCGATGAGAACGGCACCTACCGTCTGCTCAACCTGACCCCCGGCGTGTACAAGATCGTGTACACCCTGGAAGGGTTCCAGACCAGCATTCGCGAGGGCATTCAGCTGTCCATGGAACAGACCCTGGATTTGGGGGCGAAGATGAAACTGGGCAGTATCGAGGAAAAGATGACTGTGACCGGTTCAGTGCCCCTGATCGATGTCAAGAGCACGGCCAAGGGCATGACCCTGAACAAGGAAGTGTTCAATTCCCTGCCCAAGGGGCGCAACTTCGACTCCCTGGTCACCGCCATCCCCGGCGTCACCAACGACCCCATGCTGGGCGGCACTTCCGTGGACGGGGCCACCGGCCTGGAGAACATGTACTACATCGACGGTACGGATGTGACCAATATGGTGACCGGTGAAAACGGCCAGAGCGCTTCCTTCGACTTCGTCGACGAAGTGCAGGTCAAGGCCTCCGGGTACCAGGCCGAGTTCGGCGGTTCCCTGGGCGGTGTCATCAACGTGGTGACCCGTTCCGGTGGTAATGAGTTTCACGGCGAAATCCTGGGTTTCTACAGTGGCGCGCCTTTGCGCGCCGACTATGCCCAGCGTTTGGACTACAGCCGCGAATCAACCGACGTGGCCGAGTACTTTGACTACAACGACTACATCGGTGAAAACAACGATCACCGCATCGAAGCCGGTTTTTCCCTGGGCGGCTACGTCCTCAAGGACAAATTGTGGTTCTTCGGCTCTTTCCTGCCCATCTACTACACCAACACGCGCACGGTCAACTACCCTTCGGGTGAAACCCGGGACTGGAAGCGCACGGAGAACTACTGGAACTACCAGATCAAGCTGACCTCCCAGCCCTTCAAGAACCTGCGTCTCTCCGCGTCCATTGTCAATAACTATTACAAGTATAAAGGTAGTCTGGATAGCTCTTTTGGGAATCCCGATCCAAGAATATCTTATGATGATGAGGGTCACAGTTTTCCCAACCTGTCCGTCAGCTTTTCCGTGGACCTGACCCTGGGAAACAACTTCATGCTCAGCACGCGTGGAGGCTATTTCAGTAGCAATCAGACTAATCAGTTAACTCACTTTGTAGAACCCAACTACCGTTTCCAGACCCCGGCTCCGGGTGGCTATTATGGAACAACAAATGCCGGTATCCCGGGAATCCCAGATCAGTACATCAGATCTACAGGTTGGATGAACTCTGGTTATCCGTACGAGACCTATAAACGCCTGGATGAACGGCTGAACGTGAACGCCGACTTGAACTACTTCGTCAATCTGGCGGGCGAGCATTCCTGGAAAATGGGCGTACAGTTCGTGCGTCAGGCACAGGACTACGATGACGGGTACTCAGTTCCTGTTATCAGGCTGGCCTGGGATCGTGAGTTTATCGCTTACGGCAAAAATTATGGCCGCGGCACCTACGGGTACTACGGTGTACGCGGAAACGTGGATACCGGTATTTATGGCGATGTCTACAAAGTCAACTGCAGCCGCTGGGCCCTCTACTTGCAGGACTCCTGGACCATCAATAACAAGCTCACCCTGAACTTCGGCGTGCGCGCCGAGGCTGAGTATATCCCGGCATATTCCGACGCACCGGAACTCCAGGGTGTAAAAAAACCCATCGAGTGGGGTCTTGGTGACAAACTTGCCCCGCGGATCGGTTTCGTCTACGACGTCAACGGCGACTCTTCCTTCAAAGTATTCGGATCCTTCGGCATCTACTACGATGTCATGAAGCTCTCTCTGGCTGTGGGTTCTTTTGGAGGGTTCAAATGGAAAACCGCCTATTACCCGTTGAACACCTACGAGTGGGACAAGATCGGTAAGGAAGGCTGGGATTACGGTAATCCCTATGCGGTATTTGATTTTCGTCCTGCCTCTGACATCGAAATGCTTGATCGCGACATGAAACCCATGAGCCAGCGGGAGATCTCCCTGGGCATGGAAAAGAAGCTGGCTGAGAACCTGTCGTTGTCCGTACGCCTGGTCAACAAGAAACTGCTGTGGGCCATCGAGGATATCGGTATTTATTCACCCATGGGTGAATTGTATTTCACCACCAATCCCGGTAGTGATTTCATCAAGGCACGCTGGGAGGAGCAGAAAGCCGTTGGAGCGGTACCACAGGGTGCCCCCGACATCCCCAAGGCCAAGCGCGACTACTGGGCGGTCAACATCTCATTGGACAAGCGTTTCTCCGACAACTGGATGGGCGGTGTATCCTACACCTGGAGTCGCCTGGTCGGCAACTACTCCGGCCTGGCTTCCGGTGACGAATATGGCCGCATCTCTCCCAACGTGGAACGCTATTTTGATGCCTGGTACCTGGCTTTTGACAAGGATATGAACAAGATCGACGGCGTCATGCCCGGCGACCGCACTCACCAGTTCAAACTCTACGGCTCCTATACCTTCGACTTCGGTCTGACGGTGGGTGCCATCATCAACGCCATGAGCGGCACCCCTGTCTCCACCGAGTATTCAATGGACTATCAGGGTTTTCTGCCCTTCAACCGCGGCGATCTGGGTCGCACCCCCTTCCTGATGTTCACCAACCTTTATGCTGAATACAACATGAAGATCGGCAAGAACACCCTCAACTTCAACATCAACATCGACAACCTCTTCAACACCAGCACGGCCATGCGTGTCTACCAGCTCTACACACAAACTTCCTTGCCAGTGTCTGATGCACAGCTTCTTTCCGGCAACTGGAGTGTTGAAGATTTCAGCCCATTGCTGCATCCCCTGTTTAATAAGGAAATGTGGTTCTACGGCGACGGTCTGCGCGGCACGCCTTTCATGGTGCGCCTGGGCGTCAAGTTCATGTTTTAAGTTCCGTTCGCATAGCGGATAGGCATACAATGGCCCCGCCCCCTCCGGGGGGCGGGGTTTTTCCCCTCTCCCG
>CAYVBC010000002.1:3289-34281 GCA_964449545.1 uncultured Clostridia bacterium
ATAGGCATACAATGGCCCCGCCCCCTCCGGGGGGCGGGGTTTTTCCCCTCTCCCGGAAATTGCCGCGATGCAGGAGTGAATCATGAGTGGGATTGTTCATCCGGATTCAGAAATTAAAATTGAAGATGAAACGGACTGGGAATCGGATGCAGACGCCATCGATCCCGAGGAAGCGATCAGACTGACGAGAGGTAAGCTGGTGGAACATTTCATCCGCATGAATGGTTCACATCAGAAGCTGCCAATGAAGGATTTTGTCAAACGTGTGGAACGGGAGCTCATCGAACACGCGCTTCTGGTTTCATTCTGGAATCAGCGCAAGGCTTCCATTCTGCTCGGAATTAAGCCCACCTGTCTGAATGAAAAAATCAAGAAACATGGAATCCGGAAGTTGGGGCCTGGGGAAACCTTTATTTCCGTGCATAAACTCCAGGAGATGGTTCGGCTGCTATCAGAGTGATCCGTTAACGCGACAACGAGAATCAGTTTAGTCTGGTTCGCCTGTCGGAACGTCTGTCGCCTGTTGTTTTGTTTCGGTTTCCGGCGCGTATTCGGCTGTGACGACCATGTCCAGGGGTTGGCGGGTGCCGCCTTCGCGTTGAAAATCCACTCCGGTCACCCTGGAACCCGCTTTATTGAACAGGTCGATTTCCCAGAAGAAGTCGGTCCAGAGGAAGCTGCGGAAACGGAATACCGATGATTTCATACGGCATACACTCCATGCGGGGCCGTATTCAATCCGGCTCTTCTGGGTGACCAGTTCCACACGGCCGGCATCACCCTGGAACCGGAGTTCCAGATCATCCAGGTGAATGATCACCTTGCTGGGCGCGATGAACCGGGACCCGCCCACCACATCCACACGGAGGTTCAGCTCATTTCCCCTGCCTCCGGTCTGGCAGAATTCCGCTCCATGTACTTCCCAGACACCGCGATCCACGGTGTTGACTTCCCAGTGGTAGTTCTTCCAGTTGGCATGGCGAAGCTGGAATATGTAGGGCCTCATGCGGCATTTTCTCCAGTCTTTCCCATTGGAGATGACGGCCCCCTGATATTCAATGGATAGCCCGTAGTCGGCAGGTTGAAGTGTCATTACCGCGCCCTTGAGATTGGAATGCAGGGTTTTCAGTTTCGGGAATGAGAGCATGGCAATGGAAAGCGTAGAGTTGTTCTCCTCGGAGAACTCCTTGACTGTTCCCATCGGATCCACCACAGCGGCCATGTAATATTTTCCGGGAGGCATTTCCGGTACGATCACGGGCTCGGTAAAAACCACTTCCCGGGTTTCTCCGATGTTGACACGGTCCACCATGATCGTACCGAGGTGAACGGGGGTGTCGGGGGAGAAGGTTTTACTCGATTTGATGGGCATCGGAGGCAGCGCGCTGCTGGATGTCAGCAGGAGGTCCACCTGGACGGCTTGTGCCGGGGCGGATCCGGAGTTGGATACGGAAAGGCGGACTTGGGGGGCCAGATTCTGACCGCTGTGGATGCGAATGGGGTATGCCATTTTGATTCCCAGGTCCGGGGTTTCCGAGAATGTCAGGGGGAAGTAGCGAAGATAATTTTTTCCTTTCCGGACATCCCCGGCCACGGGATCTTCTTTCAGCAGTTTCCCCTGGTTCAGCTGCAGATCCGTACTGGCCAGTTCAATAAAGTAACCGGATTCAAATCCTCCCTGTTCGATGAGTTCCAGGATCCTGTCGTAGTGGCCCTTGTCGAAGTTTGCGATCAACCATTTATCATCAATGACCCGGAAAGACCATTTAATGATTCCCCGTTTGACTTTTCCCAGCCGGATGACGGTTTCATCTTTACCGTTGACGATCTCAATGTTTCCGGACGCGTCCTGCAGCTCATCCAGTTGAATCATGTTGTAGATATCATCCAGGCTGAGAAGAAGGTTGGTGTCTGAACCCTGGTTTAGAACAGGCTTCTTGACTTTCAGAAAACGGGCTTTCCGAACCGGTGCCGAGGGCAGGAGAAAAGCGAAAACAATGCCAATGCACAACAACCGTGTCTTGAGTTGCATGAGTCCTCCTGATCTGATGTTGATACTCCAGTGATGGTATGAAAGGTTTTCAATAAATAATATAGAGTAAAAACCTGAAATTTTCAGGCTTTGGACCATTGTGGCCTATGTTTTTTTATTCTGGTCATGAATCGGACCGAGGAATATGGAGGTCATCAATAGAGCCGGTTTTGCACTGGAACGGGGATGGATGTACAATGAGTGGCGGAGAAACGATGTCCGAAACATACAGCTATTCCGCCATATCCACTTTTGAAAACTGTCCGCTGGCCTATAAGTTCCGCTACGTGGAAAAACGGCCCGAAGCCTTTACCACCATTGAGGCCCGGATGGGCAGCGTGGTTCATGAAGTGCTTCACTGGGCCTACGGGAAACATGAAATTCCAGCCGCCATTTCCGTCAGTGAACTGGAAGAACGTTTCCGGAATCTGTGGGAGAATCTTGATTGGGAGAATATTCGTATCGTGCGTGAAGGCCGCCTGCGGGGGGAGTATTTTCAAGCTGGACTTGGAATGCTCATCGCGTTCCGTGAACGGGTCATGTCCCGGGATGATCGGATCAGCACCCATCTGGAAGAATCATTCCACCTTGACTTGGATAAAAACACGGGATTCAGGGGTGTTGTGGATCGAATCGCCCGGAGTCCGGGGGGTGCCCTTCAGGTGATCGATTATAAAACAGGCCGCACCGTGGCGCCAACGGACACGCTTCAGCTTCCAGCCTATGCCCTCTTCGCCTTTCAGGAGTTTCCGGAGCTGAACCGGGTTGATTTGTGTTTTGAGGACTTGAAGCAGGGGATAACGAGGTCGGAATCACTGGATCGAGGGGAACTCCCGGGGGTTCGGAACCGGTTGTTGAATGCCATTGAGCCCCTTCGCGCGGCAGTTGATTTTCCGCCGCGTCCTTCAGGGCTTTGCCGATGGTGTGGATATGAAGGACAATGCCCGGCCATGGCGAATCGCCGAACCCGGAAGTCCGATGATGCCCAGGCCCCGCAATTTGACGGCGCATGTCCCCAGTGTGGTTCCCCGCTGATGGAACGTACCGGAAAATTCGGCCGTTTCCTGGGGTGTACCGCTTTTCCCGAATGTCGCTATGCCATAAACCTGGAAAAGGGTGGAAGTGAACCTGGAAAGGAAACACCGGAACATGAGATCTGTCCAGAGTGCGGAAGCAGGCTCCGGGAGAGAAAGGGTAAATTCGGCACTTTTATCGGGTGTTCCGGATATCCCGGATGCCGCTATTCCAGGCAGGCCTGGTAAAAAAAAACGTGGAGGATGAAAAAAGTAACCAATTAGGTTATAATTGGTGGGGAGGCTCAATGAACCTGGAACGATACTTTGATTACAATGCGACAACGCCGGTGGATGAGCGTGTGCTGGATGCCATGCTCCCCTGGTTCAACCAGAATTTTTCAAACCCTTCCTCTTTCTATCGGTCCGCTGCTGAATCCCGGGCGGCCATTGAGGAGGCCCGGGCTCATGTGGCTGCCCTTGTGGGCGCAAGTCCCGGGGAGATTGTATTCACGATGGGGGGGACGGAATCCGACAATCTTGCCATTCTGGGAATTGCCGAGGCGGCGGGAGACGGGGAAAAGCATATAATCACTTCCGCTGTAGAGCATCCGGCTGTTCTGAACTCCGTTTTAATGCTGAAATCCCGGGGACTGAAGGTGACCGTGCTCCCGGTGGATGGAAAGGGGTATGTGGATCCCGGCGACCTTCGCCGCTCATTGCGGCCGGAAACGATCCTGGTCAGTATCATGGTTGCCAATAACGAGATTGGGACGCTGCAGCCAATGGATGAACTCGCTGCCGTGGCTCGTGAAGCGAACGTGCCGTTTCATACGGATGCCATTCAGGCCGCGGGGAAAATCCCCTTGAATGTCAGGAAAACCGGAATTGACCTGTTGAGCCTTTCGGGGCATAAAATGTACGGTCCCAAGGGCGTCGGAGCCCTCTACCGTCGCAAGGGTCTTCTATTGAAGCCCCAGATCGCCGGTGGAGGTCACGAGTCCGGATTGCGCAGTGGAACCGAGAATGTACCGGGCATTGTGGGCCTGGGCCGGGCGGCCCGAATCGCTGCAGAGGAGATGTCCGGTGTGGAGCGCCAGGTGCGCCCCCTTCGAGACAGACTTCTGAAGGGACTGGAGGACAGGGTTCCGGATATCATGGTAAATGGAGATCCGGTCAACGGCCTGTTCAACACGGTGAATGTGTCGTTCCGTCACATTGAGGGGGAATCGATCCTCGCGTTTCTGGATCAGGATGAGTTTTCTCTCTCCTCCGGGTCCGCATGTTCCAGCCATTCCCTGGATCCGTCACCCGTGATGATGGCCATTGGCCGCAGCCATGCGGAGGCCCATGGGAGCATTCGCTTCAGCCTGGGGCGTTTTTCCACATCGGCCGCAGTGGATGCTCTGCTGGAAGCCCTGCCCCCCGTTATCGCACGGTTGCGGGCCATGTCTCCTTTTGGAAAGGAAGCGTTGAAGATATCGCAAGGAGAGTGAAATGCCTTATTCAGCAAAGGTTATGGAACAGTTTCGGGATACACGGAATTATGGTCGTCTGGAGGACGCGAACGCTGTGGGAAAAGTTGGAAATGCCCGCTGTGGCGATGTCATGTGGATCTACCTCAAAGTCAGTGATGGGGTGATTGCGGACGCCAAATTTGAAACCTTCGGTTGTGTGGCCGCCATAGCAGCCAGCAGTGTCGCGATTGACATGATTAAGGGGAAATCCCTGGAGGATGCACTGAAGGTATCGAATAAGGATGTCATCGAAGCACTGGGGGGATTGCCGCCTCAGAAGATCCATTGCTCAGTACTGGCTGAAGAGGGAATCCGTAAGGCTGTGGAGGCGTACCGGGAGAATCGAAAAACCTGATCCACGCTTCGTTATTTACGGGAACTTCTTCCCGGACCTTCCGGTATAAGCGGGTTTTGCCCTGTTGAATTTGACTTGCGTCCCTTTGTTTACTATACTTGTATGACTCTGACGGGAAAAGTGCAATTTCAAATTCTATTATAGAGGAGGCAAATATGCGCAAAGCCATTATCATGGGTGCGGCAGGAAGAGATTTTCACAATTTCAACACGTTTTTCCGTAATCGCAACGATATTGAGGTCGTAGCGTTCACTGCAACTCAGATCCCTGGAATCGATGACAAGAAGTATCCCGCGGAACTGGCGGGAAAAGAACATTATCCTCAGGGTATCCCCATCCATCCTGAATCGGATTTGGACAACCTGATTCGTGAACACGGGATTCAGGATGTATATTTTTCCTACAGTGACCTTCCGTATGAATATGTCATGAGCCGTTCCGCCCAGGTCAATGCGCTGGGAGCCAACTTTATTCTGTTGGGCCCCGGAGAAACCATGGTGGAAAGCACCAAGCCCGTTGTTTCCGTATGCGCCATCCGAACCGGCTGTGGCAAGAGCCAGACGACTCGGCGTGTATCCCATGTGCTTCAGGAGATGGGATTCAAAGTGGCTGCCATCCGGCATCCAATGCCTTATGGTGACCTGGTCAAGCAGAAAGTTCAGCGTTTCGCCACCATTGAGGACTTGAAGAAGCATGAATGCACCATCGAAGAGATGGAAGAGTACGAACCTCACATTACCAGTGGAACAATTATTTATGCCGGTGTGGATTATGAAGCGATTCTGCGCGAAGCGGAAAAAGAGGCGGATATTATTCTCTGGGACGGCGGAAACAATGACTTTTCATTTTATCGTTCCGATCTAGAGATCGTTGTGGTGGATCCCCATCGTCCGGGGCATGAAATCTCCTATTACCCGGGAGAGGTTAACCTGCGCCGTGCGGATGTGGTGGTCATCAACAAGATCGATACCGCGGACCTTGCCGATATCCTTGAAGTCAGGGAGAATATCCGGGAATTCAATCCCGATGCCATTGTGGTGGACGGCGCATCTCCCGTGTTCGTGGATGATCCGGAAATGATTCGTGGAAAGCGTGTACTGGTTGTGGAGGATGGCCCCACTCTCACCCATGGTGAGATGAAGTATGGCGCCGGCGTTGTCGCGGCCTATAAATATGGCGCGGCTGAACTCGTAAATCCAAAACCCTTCGCGGTTGGCGAACTCAAAACCACGTATGAACGGTATCCTGAGATCGGTGAAGAGTTGCTTCCCGCCATGGGGTATGGAGAGCAGCAGATGAAGGACCTGGAAGACACCATAAACGCGGTGGATTGCGACGTGGTGGTCATTGGTACCCCCATTGACCTGGGTCGTATCATCAATCTGAACAAGCCTTCCGTGCGCGTAACGTATGAACTGGACGAAATCGGAACGCCCACACTGGCCGATATTCTGAAAAAGAAGTTCAAAAAATAGGATTTTCTGACGGGGTTACCGCCCGCCGGGGCAACCCGGCGGGCCGTACCGTTGAATATGAAGAAACGAACAGCGCTTGTTGCTTTCGGTGGAAACGCCATGCTGCCCTCGGACATTAGAGGTACGGCCCGGGAACAATACCGCCTGGCCAGGAAGGCCGCGGTGTTGATGGCCGGAATCGTACGCAAGGGATATGAACTGGTGATTGTTCATGGCAATGGCCCCCAGGTGGGTAATATTCTGCTGCAGATGGAGGCCGGTGCCAATATCACCCCTGCTCTGCCGCTGGATGTTTGTGACGCCATGACTGAAGGCAGTATGGGATACCTTCTGGAGCGGGCGTTGACCAATGAATTGCGCAAGCAGTCTGTTGATAAGGAAGTCGTGACACTACTGACACAGGTGGTCGTGGATCGCGATGACCCGGCTTTTTTAAAGCCGACGAAACCCATTGGGCCTTTTTACAATGATTTTCGTGCCAGACAGCTTAAACGGGAAAACCACTGGGAGATGGTGGAAGACGCAGGGAGAGGGTTCCGGCGCGTAGTTCCATCTCCATTGCCCATTGACATAGTCCCCAAGCGGGCGATTCGCGCGCTGCTGGATCGCGGTGTGATCGTTATCAGTGCCGGAGGAGGAGGGATCCCTGTGTGTATCAATGGATCCGGATACCTTGATGGCGTAGAAGCGGTGATTGACAAGGATTTTGCCGCTTCACTGATCGCACGTGAAGAGGGGGTGGACCTGTTTATCATCCTGACGGGCGTGGACCGTGTCTACGAAAATTTCGGTACACCGGACGCCAGACCGATACGGGAAATGGATATATCCCGGGCTCAGGCCCTGCTGGATGCGGGCCAGTTTCCCGCCGGATCCATGGCGCCAAAAATTCGTGCGGCCATTGAGTATATCCAAGCTGGCGGAAAAGAGGTATTGATCACTTCCGCCGCCATGTTGAAGGCGGCATTGATTGGTCGTTCCGGAACCCGGATCGTAGCAGAGGGTGATCCGCATAAGCGGTGAATCCATGGATAAGGAGAAGACGGTGGAAGTCAACCTGAATATCGAAGAACCCGATATGGAGGGGATCAAGTCCTTTTTAAAGGGGAAAGAAGAACCTCAGAAACTGGATGACCTGGTCTACCACCTGGCGCTGGCTAAAACACGCCATTTACGGAAGAATCGGGTGAAGATCTATGATCCTGCCTGTGAATACAGGGAAGGAGACCTGATCTATAAGGAATACACGGGAAAATTGCCCACGGGTTCAAAGAAGTATATTGAACTGGATCGTGGCGTGGTCATGAAGGTGATCGGTGTGCGCACGCGCTTCGGCCTGCATGAAATCCAACTGGATTATGACGGGACTTCGGATTTTCGAAAATATACCCAGTACCTGGACCGGCAGAAAATTGAGCTTCTGTTGCCCCATCGTCAGGCCAAACCCATTAAGAAACCGGAATATCTGGATGAGAGTAAGGACCCCCGGCTCCAACAGCAGCCGCTGGTGGATCGAGATTTCAACCAGTTGCGGCGGAAGGTCATCACCTCGCTGAACCGGATCAGTGGCGTGGCTTTCATATGCAATCAACTTCTCCTTGAGGAAAACCTCAAGCCCGTTGCGGATGCGGTTTTCGATCATATTCGTGAATTTCTGAAGGAGAGTCGAAAATCTGAGAGTACGGAGTTTTTCGTCGAGAATTTCGCCAAGGTGAGCCCCGAAGACCCCTCGTTTCCAGCACACTGCTTCTCCTTGAATTTTCGGATGCGTCGTGACTTTAAAATCGATTTTCATCAGACCAGCATGCTTGGATGGGGTCGCTGGCACCTGATTTCAGTCATTTACCACCTCAAGAAGGATGCTCTGATCAGTATGCCGAACCCCCTGTCCGGTCGGACGCAATTGGTCAACCGCAAAAACCTGGCACAACGCAGAAAGCAATTGACCGCGGAGTTGTTTCTTGAACCCCACCGATTTTATCTGACCCAGAGGGAAGTGAGTTCCGGGGCGCTGAGAATCAAGCCTGGTCTATTCAAGTTTGGAGACTCCATGGAGTTGAATGCCATGGAAGTGGGCACAAAAAAGGAATTGACTCTCTATTATTACCAGGATGATCAGCTGATCATGGGGTTCCATGATCATTTCAACTCCATAAAAGCTCTCCAGGCAATGAGCATGACCCTTGAACAGGTGGGTGAGGACCAGTTCCAGTTCGAAATCCGCACCACCAAGAAAGGCACGGTTGCGGACCGGGTTGATTTTGATCCCGAAAAGGGTACATTCCAGGTGACTGATGAAAAGGTCGCTTCTCCTGTGTTTGTCAATAAAACCATGTTCCTAGAGCCCGAAGTGTTTCAGATTCTCCATGAGCATATCGATGATTTTCGTGAAGCGGATTCCTTTAACGACCTGGTACAGCGTGTGTTCCTGGTGTTCGGACTACGGGAGCGGAATTACGAGATACACACCCTGCGCCTCTACCATATTCTTGACCTGATTTACCCGGTTCGTCTTCAAGCCGTTGAGGATGTCCTTCTTGCGGGCGCGGAATTTGTCCCCTCCGAAAAGATTGCCGGAGTGTTTTTCCTGGACTCCGAGATCGTTGGCGAGACCCAGGAGGAGGAACGGGATCGTCTGCGGGACATGCATGAGGGTGAATCGGCGGCGGAGGAAGAACCTCCTCTTGAAGAGATTGAAGAGGTACCCGTCCTGGAACCGGAGGCGGCCCCTGAACCCGAAACAAACGGTACGGAATCTTCCGAGGAAGAGGAGATCCGATTGTTGCGGGAGGAACGCCGACGCAAGCGGGAAGATGAGATGCGGCTGAAAGAGGAGCGTCTTCGTCGCATCCGTATGGAAAAGCTTGGAGAAAAGCTGGCGTCCAGGACCGCGCCGGAACCGGAAATGCCCCCCCCTGCACCGGAAGTGGAACCGGAACGAAAAACGCGCCGCAGGCAGGAGGAAGAGAAAACTCCGAAACCCAAGAAACGAGTGGAAAAGGCAGAACCCCTGGAAGAAGAAACCCTTGATATGGAAGAGATCAAGCAGGAAATTCAACTTGAGCAGCTTAAGGAAAAAGTTCTCGAAAAGAAAGCCACCATTGTTCCGAAAGATAAGAAAGAGATCGCCTATCATGACAATGGCGGCTTCGGTGGAGTCCTTGCTTCTCAATTGGACCAACTGGCCGCTGATAATAAGGAAGAGAAAACGAAAGCCGGAGATGATCCTGAAGAAGGGGAGGAAGAAGGGAAATAGCCGTGAAACTGTTGTACACTCGATGGATGCGGGAGATGGATGCCCATGCCATTGACCCGCTGGGAATTCCGTCACTTGTCTTGATGGAAAACGCGTCCAGGGGGGCGGCTCGCTGGTTCGCGGAAGTGTTCCCCCTGAGCGGATTCGAGCATGTCGTGGTGATGGCGGGCAGTGGGAACAATGGCGGAGATGGAATGGCCATTGCACGTATCCTGTCCGGGTGGGGATACACTGCCGAGGTCTGTCTGATGGCCGACCCGGCTGATCTGAATCCGGATCCCGCCCTTCAGTATCGAATCCTCCGCGGTCTGGATATTCCCGTGCATCATCTTCCCGGTGAAGTGGATCTGCGTTCTATACTGCAGCCACGTCCGGAGGAGCCCGCTTTCCTGGTGGACGCATTGCTTGGAACCGGGATCACCCGTCCGGTCTCGAAAGGCTTGCTGGCTACGGCCATTCAGGCCATGAACGAATCCCCGCTGCCCGTAGCCGCGGTGGATATTCCCTCAGGAATGTCGGAAGATTTTCCACCGGGGAACGGATTCTGTGTCCGGGCCTGCTGCACAGCCACATTCCACGCCCCGAAAGTGGCTCATTTTCATCCGGATGGAAACGAATTCTGTGGTTCATTGCGAGTTGTGGACATCGGGATTCCTCCGGAAGTGGAAGATTCAGTCAACTGCCATCTGGAGTTTATCTCCATGTCGGATGTCCGGCCAATGCTGATTCCCCGTCAAAGTGCGTCTCACAAGGGAGACTTCGGTCATGTTCTCTCCATTGCCGGTTCCCGGGAAAAACCCGGGGCTGGAATTCTGAGCGCGTATGCCGCCTTACGGGCCGGTGCGGGTCTGAGTACCCTGGCTCTTCCTTCCGATGTATTGATCTCTCCAGCCATGCGTTATCCGGAGGTCATGTCCTTCGCGTGGACTGGCGCTCGAGAGATCCTCAATAGACTGGATTCATTCGATTGCGTGGTTGCCGGGCCGGGACTTGGCACCGGGGACTCCATTGCCGCGCTGATCCGTGAATTGATTCCCGCCGTAAATGTTCCCCTGATTCTGGACGCGGATGCGCTGAACGTACTGGATGGTGATCTCTCCCCGCTGAAAAACGCGACCGGACCTGTAATTATTACACCCCATTTGGGAGAATTCCGCGGATTGACGGGGTGGAGTGCGGAAGAGATCCTTAAAGATCGCTATGAAGCCGCACGACGTGTGTCCCGGGAGTACGGGATTTTCGTGGTGTTGAAAGGCCACCATACGATTGTGGCCTCTCCGGATGGTGGTGTCCGTATCAATACCACCGGGAATCCGGGAATGGCCACCGCGGGAAGTGGTGATGTGTTGACAGGGATGATCGCAGCCATGATTGCCCAGCATTCCCGCTCCCATGCCCTGGACAAAGTGGTTTCCGCGGCCGTGTTCCTCCATGGATTTGCCGGCGACCTGGCCCTCCGTTTGAAAGGAGAAGCAGGATTAACCGCCGGCGACCTGGTTGAAGCGATCCCCGCCGCCATGTGTGAGGCGTATGACGATCCAGGGCCATTCACTTTCCAGCGCTGAAACCCGCCAGTGGGGAGAGATCCTGGGACATTTCCTGACAGGAGATGAACTCCTGCTGATCTCCGGTCCCCTGGGAGCCGGAAAAACCTGTTTTGTAAAAGGCATCGCAACGGGTGTGGGCGTTGACGCAGAAGAGATTGTCAGCCCTACTTTCACACTGATGAATCGCCATCTCATGAGTAGTGGGAACTATTTACTCCACTACGACCTGTACCGGCTGGAAGGGATGACAGCGGGACGAATTCCGGAAATTGATGATGAGCTCGGGGAGGCCCTTCAAATCGTGGAATGGGCTCAGTTTCTGGATAAGGAATACAGAGAACTGGGAAAATCCATATGTGTGAGTATGGATTATATGTCCGGGGGAAATCCGGATGACCGGGAGATCCGGATCCGTTGCATGGACATTGCCCTGGCGTCTCTATTGGCCAATGCCCTGGAATCAGCCGGAAGCATTCAGAATGGATGAAGCCGGAGCTCATCCATTCTGAATGGATTGTCGGAAAACTCCGCTACCACAGGAAAAAGTGAATTCCCAGATGGATGGAAATTCCACTCATGTCCAGTTTGTCAAATCCCTGGAAATATTCTCCGAGGTCATCCTTGAGGTACAGGTAACGGGCTTCCGCGGACAATCCCGTGTTGCGTCCGATGCGATAAATCATTCCGACGCGGCCTGAGAACCCCAGCGCCAGTTTGGATGAATCCGAGTATCCTTCGGAAACATCACCGGTGAAGTTGTCGATAAAATATCCCCATTGTTCGTATTTCCAGAAATATCCGCCCACCCCCGCGGACAGGAATGGATAAAATGAGCGCCTTCGACCCACGGGATAGAACTTCAGCTGGCCCTCCAGAGAGGTGATGCGCAATGAGATGTTCTGTGGGATCAATACGCCATCCTCGAACTCGAAGTCCCGGTAGTAACTGCGTTTTTCCTTTTTGTATACCCCACCCTCAAAACTCAGAGAAAAGTTCCGAGACAGGAACCATTCGTATTCCAGGCCATAATAAAGGTCAATCATATCCGCTTTTTCAAACTCCAGGTTGTTCCGGTTGATCTCCCAGAGGTCGGAGTTCAGAAAAGGGACGAAAAGCCCGGTTTTCAGGTTCAGGCTCTGGGCATGAAGCCCGACGGTTGAGACCATGAAAATCGCCAATATCAAGATCATGATTCTTTTCATTTTTACCTCCACTCCTTATCAGCAATTCCATTGCCAGAACGGAAAGGCTCCCATGGCCATCGGAATGTCCCTTTCCGGTGACAAAGTGAACAATTTCCGTACTCTGTCGGAACGCCTATGACAACGCGGCCAGCAGCTTGCTTTTTTTCGGCAGGGAAGAAAACCGCGAAGTCTCCTTGCCGTCACGAAATACAATCAGCGTCGGAACGCTGAGTACCATATAGCGTCTGGCCAGGTCCGGAGAATCTGATACGTTTATTTCATAGGTTTGGATGTCAAGGTCATGAAGCTCAGCGACGATTTCGTTCAGAAGGCCGGGTACCTTCCGGCACGGGGCGCATCCCGGAGAACTGAAGTCAAATATTACTGTTTGGGCGGATTTCAGGGCGTTGTCATGTTCGCCTTCGACTAAGGGTTTCATGGGGTTTCCTCCAGAAGAGATTCGATGGCGCGGCGCAGTGACGCGGGTCGGCCGGCGCCAACTTTTATGGAAGCGATTCGTCCATTTCGGTCAATTAATACCATTGTGGGAATGCCGGAGATCAGGTACTTTTCAAAACTACGACCTTCCCGGGAAACAGCAACGGGGTAGGTGATGCCGTTGCGCTGTACGAAATCCTGGATCAGGCGAACCTCTTCAGCTGCGGTGACTTTTCCTCGATTTACCTGATCGTCACGGTAGAATCCATGCAGCCGAGTTAGACCGATTATTTCCAGTCCCCTGGAGTGAAATTCCTTGTACATGGAGACCAGTTCAGGAATCACCATGCGGCAGGGATTGCACCAGGGGGCCCAGAAGTCGATCAGGACCACGGAGCCTTTCAACCGGCTCAGCCGGACGCTGGAACCATTGAACCAGGTCCCTGCATCCAATTCCATGGCTGGTGTTCCCAGCAGGCGCATCCGGTCTTTTTCAGATTGCAGTGATTGGGTCATGGCTGGATCACGGCTTGCCTCAATGGCTTTGTCCAGCCAATTTCTGGCGGCATCATATTTTTTGTTCTCCAGATCCATCTGGGCGAGTTGCTGGAATGCGTTGGCCCGAAAAAGGTTGAAATGCTCCGGAATGCCGGGAGATTGAACGAATTTCAACGCAAATTCCCGTCGGATTTCCATATCACTGCCCACCATGGAAAAAAAGAGGTAGGCATTAAAGCGATCCGAGGCATCAAGTGGATGGTTTTCGATTTTTCGGAATACCTTGAGCGCTTCGTCATTGTGGCGGTTGGCCATATGAATCAACACCTGCACCATGGCTGGAGCGGCCGGCGGCTCCTCCTCCCGGTTCAGGAGCGGAGTAATCAAGGCCTGCGCCTCCTTGATGCGATTGAGATTGACCTGGATCCTGGCTTTCAGGACAGTGGTCTCAAGCAACTGGGTTGCGGAGGGAAACCGGGCAAGAAGCTGTGTAAGTCGCTTGGCTCTGGTTTGTTGCAGATCATTGTATTCCTTCTGGCTGGTCACCTTCAGGATTGAAGTGTTGAATTCACGTTGAATGGTTGAGAATGTCTGTGAATACTCTTCCAGTGCCTCTTTTTCCCCGGGGCTGCAAGCGGCAGGTATCAGAAACATGGAAATAATCAAAGGGATGATCAGTCTTGACATGAGCCATCTCTCCTAATAATTTATATTTAACAAATAAATCATACCATACTCATCCTGCACGCGCAACCGGGAGCGACTTACATACGGATATTCAGTGCGGCCGGGAGGCATTCGAAGCGGACCGGAAGGGTGCCTCCGGATTCACCATCATGCTCAATGTGGACGGGGTCATCGATGGAATGTACTTCGATGCTGCGCGCTCTGAGAATTCGGGTTACGGGATGCTTGTGGATCATTCCGGAATACAGGCTCAGGGATCTGCGGACAATGGACAACCGTGACATATCATCAATGAGAACCAGGTCAAACAAGCCATCATCGGGACGCGCATGGGGCGCGATGATCATCCCCCCGCCGAATACGCTCCCGTTGGCCACCGCGCCGATCAGGAAACGGCTCTCAAACTTTTCACCAGTATCTGTTTTGATGCATACCCGGGGGCTGCGGTATTTCTTCAGTGTGGAAAGGAGCCCGGAATAATAAACCCATTTGCTCCGTTTATTCAGTGGGGTGGCGGACATGCGACGAACCACTTCGGCCCCCAGTCCGAAGTCAGCCACATTGACGAAATAGCGGGGTTCAGGAGCGTCGGGAGAAAGGTATGTGATCTTCCCGATATCGATGGGTGTCGCGATGGAATTCTTAATTTTCTGAATGGACTTGCTGAAATCACGCGGGATCTTGAGACATCGGACAAAATCGGATCCGGTGCCGGAGGGAATAATTCCAAGGGACGCATCGCTGTTTATCGTTTCGCCCCGGCCATTGTGGAAGAAGCCGTTCGCGATTTCGTTCAGGGTTCCGTCACCACCAACGCCGATAATCAGGTCGAATCCATCCTTGAGGAGTTCACGAACGATCTGTGTGGCCTGCCTGGGTTTTTCCGTGAATATGTACTTGAATTCACGGAAATGCAACCGCATGGTGTCGCGAATCAACTCCCAGTGGATAGCCGTTTTTCCTCTTGCGGAGAGCGGATTCACCACCAGATGAACCCGGTTGGAGTTATTCATGGAGAGCCTCTTCACTTTGTCTCTTGGGGGAGGGTTTGTAAATCCAGCGGGAGATCTGCCCGCCGAGTATGCCGACCAGGGAAGATACCCCGATGGAGATCAGCAGAACGGACCCGATCATGGTACGGAAGTTTCCCACATCCAGGATCATGTTGGTTTCATCCTGGAGTGCCGGCATGAATTTCTGTATCAGGAGGATGAGTCTTTCAAAGCTTTCGGGGTCAACGAACTGCAAAGCCAGGTATGTAAATCCCGCAAAAATAATTCCACCCAGAAGCCCGCTTAATCCACCACACAGGGAAGCTTCCGCATGGGTGGCCCGTCGATGGTTGCGTTGAAAGACATGCACACCAATGGCACCCCCCAGTGCCATCCAGAACATGAAAAACAGGTTTAAAAGGTTGACCAGGGGAATCAGCGAAATCATCCCGGCGCTGCCGGCGCCGATGATGACTCCTTTTATGAGATGAGTCGGGTTCGTCTGCGGCTTCATTTGAGTACCTCCACCTTTCCGGACCCTCGGGGAGGGGCGGAGTTGGTGATCAGGATGCGACCCTGAGGAGTGATCACTTTGTACAGGGTGGAACGACGAAGGGAAGATCCCCGGTAGGATAGTCCCATGAAGCCCATGGCCCGGCGTACGTATTCCCGGGTTTCCCGGTAGGGAGGAACGCCGTTGTGTTGAAGCACCGCATTTTCTCCCGCGTTGTATGCGGCCAGGATCAAACTTAGTTTCCCATTGAATCTGCGGTTCAGGTATTTCAGGTGGCGGACGCCGGCTTTCAGGTTTTCCGAGATGTTGAACCTGTTGTTGACTCCGTATCTGCGGGCGGTTTCCGGCATCAATTGCATGATTCCCACAGCCCCTTTTTTTGAAACGGCGTAGGGGTTGAAATCGCTTTCCGCGCGGGCGACCGCACGGATCAGGTCTTCTCTCACATCATACCTGAGGGCCAGGGCCCGGATTTGAGACGCGTATGTGTGTGTCACCGAATCCGCTTCCGGCGTTTTTCCCACCTTCGATTTTATTGTGGCGGCCGGGCGACGAAGTGCATTGGTGACAACAATCCTCCCCTGATGCTTTCTACGGACCTTCACCTCTGACTGGAGGGAAGCCACAAGAGAGATCATCAGGAGGAATACCCACAGTTGTTTCATTGCAGTCTGTTTTTTAAAATTTCCAGCACCCGGTCGCGGATGGGAGAAAATTCCTCAATCCTGTTTCCGCCGGCCTGGGCAAAATCCGGTCTTCCGCCTCCGGAGCCATCCAGTATTCCGGAGACCTCTCTGATCAGATCATTGGCGCTTACTGTGTCGGTCAGCTCCCTGGAAACGGAAATTGTAATCGCGGATTTTCCGTTTACATTGGCAAAAAGTATGGCCAGACCCTGAATTCGTTTTTTCAACTCATCCGCGAGATTGCTGAGTTGCTTGCGGTCCAGGTCTCCGAAAAACTCCACTATGGCTTCCGCATTACCGATCCGCCGACTTTTCGCTACAGTTTTTTCGATGTCGGGTTTGTTCTGTCGGGTCACCAGAGATTCCAGTTTTCGCTTCAGTTTCCTGACTTTCTGATCCAGATTCACCAAATGATCAACAATATGTTCGGGAAGCTGGTGGAAGTAATGTTGCAGCTTCTGTATCTGGTGAAGCTGGAACTGGATGTGGGCGAATGCCGGTCCTCCCGACAGGGCTTCGATTCTGCGGATGCCTGAGGATATGGAAGATTCGGAAATAATTTTGAAAATTCCGATCTCCCCCGTGGCCTCCAGATGGGTACCGCCGCAGAGTTCCGTGGAAAAATCCTCTACGGTGATCACCCGGACCACGTCCGAGTACTTCTCATCAAAAAATGCCAGTGCACCCTGGGAAATCGCGGTTTCATATTCCTCAACTCTGGAGGATATTTGAGTGTTCTCGCGGATTTTCTGATTGACCATTATCTCAATGGCAGTGATCTCCTTTTCAGTCAAGGCCTGATAATGGGTGAAATCGAAGCGCAGCTTTTCCGGGCCCACGTAAGACCCAGCCTGCTTGACATGCAATCCCAGGGTCTCCCGCAGAGCGGCGTGGAGAAGATGGGTGGACGTATGGTGGACGGCTGTGTCTTTGCGGTGTTCCCGGTTTACCTGCAACCGCATGCGGTTTCCGGTGGAGATTTCCCCCCGAAGCAGGCGGGCGTGATGGAGAAAAGCACCCCCCGCCGCTTTGCGGGTATCGGTTATTTCGAAGTAGGCCTCCTGAGAATGGCCGGTCCCGATGTCTCCAACCTGGCCTCCGCCTTCAGCGTAAAACGGGGAACGATCGAACACAAGAATCAGGTTTTCCGTTTCATCCGCCCCAACGGATTCGGCGGGAGCGTTGTCTACATATATACCTGTCACAATGGCGGAATCTTCCAGCCCGTCATACCCGGAGAAGGTGGTGGAAAGGGATGTGATTCCCTCCAGTGGAGCGGCTTGTCCATGTGCCTGGCGATTGGAACGGGAGAGATTGCGCTGGTGCTCCAGGGAGGCCTTGAATCCATCGTAATCGATGGCCACGTCTTTCTCCCGTGCCAGGTCCACTGCAAAATCAAGGGGGAATCCATATGTGTCGGACAGCTTGAACAGGTCTTTTCCCGGGATTTTTTTCTCTGGGTTTTCCAATGCAACGTTTAGAAGTTCGTCAAATCTTTTCAACCCCCGTGCCAGGGTCTGGTTAAATCTTTCCTCTTCGCTCAGGATCACGCGTGAGATGAAGTCGCTGGAAAATTCAAGTTCGGGATAGAACGGTTTCATGGTTGTGATCACGCTTTGAGAGAGGCGGTGGAGGAATGGAGAATCCTGGCCCATGGCACGGCCATGGCGTGCCGCCCGACGCAGAATCCGCCGTAGCACGTAGCCTCGGCCGTCGTTTGATGGCAAAACACCGTCGGAAATCAGGAAGGTGAGTGCGCGGATATGATCCGCCACAACATTGAGGGGGATGCGGTTCTCCGGTTTTCCCGGATCGACGTTGACCAGTTGTGCGGCGCTCTTTATGATGGGTTGAAAAAGGTCGGTTTCATAGTTTCCGGAAACCCCCTGAAGCAGGCTGGCCAGCCTTTCCATCCCCATCCCCGTATCAATGGAAGGCGCGGGAAGTGGAGAGAGATCGCCGGAGGCGTCGCGGGAAAACTGCATGAACACCAGGTTCCAGATCTCAACGAATCGGGAGGGATTGGCGATGAAGTCCATGGGACCGAATGCTTCTCCCCGGTCGAAATGAACCTCGGAACAGGGGCCGCAGGGACCGGTGTCACCCATCTGCCAGAAGTTGTCATCCTCATCGAGGCGCAGAATGCGTGCGGCTGGGACTCCGATCCGTTTTTCCCAAATGCGGTAGGCTTCGTCATCTTCTCGAAATACCGATACCCATAACCGCTCCGGATCAAATCCGTAACTTTGGGTCAGCAATTCCCAGGCGTATTCAATGGCTCTCTCCTTGAAGTAGTCTCCAAAGGAGAAATTTCCCATCATCTCGAAAAAGGTGTGGTGAAACGCGGTGCGTCCCACCTCATCAAAGTCATTGTGCTTTCCGGAAACCCGCATGCATTTCTGGATGCTGACGGCACGCTTGTAGTCCCGGGTTTCATGTTGGAGAAAAACGCTCTTGAACTGGTTCATCCCGGCGTTTGTGAACAATAGTGAGGGATCCCGCGCGGGAACAAGCGGGGCGGACAGCACTTTGTGGTGGTTGTGTTCCTGAAAGAATGAAGTAAATTTTTCGCGAATTTCTGCCTGTTTCATAGGTTATCGATATCGAGGAGGTTGTGGTCCTGATTGCCCTCGGCGTCTCCGTTCTGGTCTTCGTTATCAGCGATGTCCGAAATACGTTTTTCCATCTCTTCGGTGGCCATGTCCTTTGTGGTCTGAACACCGATTTTTTTCAGTTTTAATTCATCCACGTTTGAGGCCCATTTCAGGGCATCCTCGTAGGTGATCAGTCCCCGCTCATACAGGAAGTACAACGATTGGTCGAATGTCTGCATCCCGTACTGGGATATTCCCTGCGATATGGCTTCCCGGATAAATTTGGTCTTTTCCGGGATGACGATACATTCCTGGATGAATGGAGTGGTGATCATGATCTCAACGGCGGGGACCCGGCCCTTCCCCGTGGATCGTGGAATCAGCCGCTGGGATACGATGGCTTTCAGCACGGAAGCCAGCTGAATCCGAATCTGTTTCTGCTGGTGGGGAGGAAACATGGAGATGATCCTGTTGATTGTTTCCGGAGCGTCCAGCGTGTGCAGGGTGGACAGCACCATGTGTCCTGTTTCCGCGGCAAGCAGCGCGGTATCAATGGTTTCAAGGTCACGCATCTCACCAACCAGAATGACGTCCGGGTCTTCACGCAGGGAGCTGCGCAGGGCTTTTGAAAAGGAGTTCGTATCGGAATTGATCTCCCGCTGGTTGATGATGCATTTTTTATCCCGATGCAGATATTCGATGGGATCCTCAATAGTCATGATATGTTCCACCCGGTGGGTGTTGATATAGTCGATCATGGCTGCCAGCGAGGTGGATTTGCCGCTTCCCGTAGTACCGGTCACCAGGATCATGCCACGCCGTTCATCCGCGATCCTTTCCAGAACCAGGGGCAGGTGAAGATCATGAATGGAGCGGATGAGGGTGGGGATGATCCGCATGACGATTCCGATGGCACCTCTCTGTTGAAACACATTGCAGCGGAAACGGCCCAGCCCCGGGACACTGTAGGACATATCGATTTCATGTTCCAGTTTGAACTTTTCCTTCTGGCGGCTGCCCATGATGGAGAATGCCATGGTGATGGTATCCTCCTGCATCAACCGTTTCAGTTCCACCAGGGGGTGGAGGTTGCCGTCTATACGGAGAACGGGGTGGTTGCCGACCTTAAGGTGCAGGTCGGACGCATTCCTTTCCACTGCAATCTTCAGCAGGTCATCAATATTCATGATAAAAACCTCTTTTTTATATTATATTGGTTTTTGTACGGATATCAAGGCGCCGGGCGGCCTGAAGCTGAACAAACTACTGCAGAGGTCTTTGATTTGCCGGGAGCTTGTTCTCCTTCCCGGGTCTGTTTTTCCGCTCAGGCGGGGTCCTCATCCAGGGGATACCGTTTCCCTGCCTGGACGATTTCAATGTCGCGGATTCCGAATTCCACAAGTTTTTTCTGCAGACTGGCCAGGGAATCGGGTTCCCCATGAACAAGAAAGATCTTTTTTAACCGTTCCGTATTGCTGCGGGCAAGCCAGTCGATGATTTCCTTGAAATCCGCGTGGGCGGAGAAGGCGTTTAAGGTGACGATCTCGGCGTTCACTTTATGAGATTTTCCGAAGATCGTGACTTCCGGCTGCCGCTCCACCAGTTTTCGTCCCAGAGTGTTTTCCGCCATGAAGCCGACGATTGCCACAATGTTGCGTGGATTACCCAGGTGATTCTTCAAGTGATGAAGAATGCGCCCGTTTTCCGCCATGCCGCTGGCGGAAATAATGATGGCCGGTCCCTGAAAGTCGTTGATCTCCCTGGATCCGCGTACCGATGTGACGTAGCGGATGGTTTCAAATCCGAAGGGATTGATGTTTTTGGAAAGGAAATAATCCACTGTTTCCGTATCAAAACACTCCGGATGAATCTTGAAAATGGATGTGGCATTGACCGCCATTGGAGAGTCAATGAATATGGGTATGGAACGGATGCGCTGTTCGTGAACCAGTTGGTGGATGAAGTAGATCAACTCCTGTGTACGCTCAATGGTGAACGCGGGGATGATGACCTTCCCATTACGCTCCACCGCACGGCGGATGACTTTTTCAAGTGATTTGCGCGCCAGGCCCATTGAGTCGTGAAGGCGATCTCCGTATGTTCCCTCAAGCACGAGGTAGTCCAGAGGAGGGAGGATTTCGGGGTCCCGGATGATGGGCAGGTTCGGTCGGCCCAGGTCACCGGAAAACCCGATGGATAGTCCTGATTCCGTTTCCAGGTGAACGGTCGCTGAGCCCAGAATGTGGCCGGCATCATAAAATGTACCGGTGACTCCCGGAATGGGAGTAAAGGGTCGGTGATAATTGTGGGATGTGAAATGCTGCATGGCGCGAACCGCGTCATTGCTGTCGTATAATGGTTCGTACAGGGAGAGCTTCCGGTCCGGGTGTTTCTCCGACTTTTCCTTGAGGTATTCAAAATCCTTCTGTTGAATATAGGCGCTGTCGAAAAGGATGATGTTGGTGATATCCCGGGTAGCGGCCGTCGCGTATACCGATCCCTTGAATCCATGTTTGACCATGATGGGCAGTGCTCCGGAATGATCGAAATGACCATGGGTCAGGATAATGGATTCCACTTCACTGGGATTGAAGGGAAGGTCACTGTTCTTTTTATACGCTTCGGCGCGATGCCCCTGAAACATGCCGCTGTCGATCTGGAGGATATGTCCGTTCACATCCAGGAAATGCTTTGAACCGGTAACCTCCTGGCAGGCTCCGTGGGAATATAGTTCAACTTTCATTTGTTTACTATACCCGGATCAAAGGGATATGGCAAGCGCGGATATGGCTTGACAGTGTCTTGGTCAGGGGCTATGATAAATTTACCGACCATGAGCCTGACGGTGAAAATACTCGTACTTACGGCTGTGATTGCCATCCCCATCGTGGTCGCTCTCTGGGTCCTGGTCCAGGTTGAAAAGCGGCGCAAAGCCAGGGCAACTGATGATTTCCTTGATTTTTCACGCAAACATCCCCATCCTGAACGAGATCTGCGGGGAATGAAGCGGCTGTTGATTCCGGAGGACCTGGATGTGTTGCTCACCGTAAAGGGCCTTCAGGGACGCCTGCTGCGTGGACTGGTGAAGAATATCTCTCTCAGCGGTGTGGCAGTGGGAATGAACTGGTCCCGACGTAATCTGCAACCGGACGTGGAATTGGAAAATGCGGAACTGGAAACCCCGTTGGGCCGGTTCAGGGTGGAGCGAATCCGCCTTGTCCGCCAGGGTAGCGGGACGGAACGGGGGCGAGCTGCTTTTCAGTTTACTCGAATTGATGCGGATCAATTTGAAAAAATCCAGCATTTTCTGAGCTACCTGGATGGATACCAGAAGCATGATTCTTCCGGGCATTGATTTTCCCCACCGCAGACTTTTCGTGGATCTTTTCGGAAACCGCGTTTTCCTGGTTGGCGGAACGGTGCGGGATTTTCTGCATACCGGGGTTCAGCGTGAGGATCGTGATATCGATATCGTGGTGGTCGGCCATTCCTATGCCGAGATTGAGGCCCTGCTACGATCCCATGGCCGAACCGGCACGGTGGGGCGCAGCTTTGCCGTAATCAAATTTACAGCCGGGGGGATTACCTATGATGTTTCGATCCCTCGCCAGGATATCCGCCGGGACCCGAATCGTTCCTCTCATCGGAATTTTGATGTCCGGACTGGTCCTCATCTTCCCCTGGAAGAGGATTTGAAACGTCGGGATTTTACCTGCAATTCCATTGCCCTGCGCCTCTCCGACAATCATCTGGTGGATCCTTTTGACGGAGTGAACGCCATCCGCGGCCGGCGAATCGTCATGACCGGCCCGGACACTTTCTGTGACGATCCACTGAGGATTCTCCGCTGTGCGCGATTTGCTTCGGTGCTCGGGTTTTCCGTGGACCCGGAGATCTATCGTGTGGCCAGGAGTGTCAATCTGGGAGAATTGAGTCGGGAGCGGATCCAGGAAGAGTTGATTCGCATGCTGTTGGAATCCCATCGGCCGTCCCGGGGCCTGAATGAATACTTCCGACTGGGCGTTCTGGGTGGGTTGTTCCCCGAGCTTGAACGCCTGACATTGACGATTCAGGATGCGGAGTTTCATCCTGAAACCGACGAACAGGGGCACCACTCCGTCTGGGCTCATACCCGGATCACAGTGGATGCGGCCCGTCGTTGCGCCCGCTGGTTCAACCTGGATGAAAATCGTACACTGGCTCTTCAGATGGGTGCGTTGCTGCACGATGTGGGGAAAACGATTACCACCGAGTGGGAGTTCAAACGGGGACGGATGACCGTTACGTCCAAGATGCATGATTCCCGTGGTGTGCCCATTGCGGAGCGGATTCTGGAACGTCTCAACATCGAGACGCGTCACGGATTCCCCCTGCGAAGGGTGATCGTGAATTTGATCCGCAACCATCATCGCATATATGAATTGTATCGAAACCGGGATTCCATCTCGTATAAAACCGTGGCCCGACTGGTAAAGGATCTGGAAGGCGAGGATTTTCTCCTGGTTTTGCTGGATTTCGCGGATCGTGTTTCCAGGGAACCCGACCCGCTTGAGTTTCAAGGGCTGGATGAAATTTCTCGCTGGCTTCTGGAGCGCAAGGAGGAATACAACCTGAACCTGGATACCATCCGTCCCCTGATTATGGGACGACATCTCCTGGCTCGGGGCGTACAACCGGGTCGGGAGATGGGAAAATGGCTGGATCAGTTGTATGAACGTCAATTGAATGGAGATTTTTCCTCTCTTGAGGATGGGCTGGCACTGTACGCTCAGATGGTTGACGGGAAGAGGGGAAAATCAGGGTCCTGATTATTTCAGGTCCGTCAGCTTCTCCAGCTGGGCTCGAAAAGCATCCGGGATCCGGGTAAAGGAGATGCCGGCTTCCCGTTGCCGGATCACGGGATCCATTTGACTGTACCAGCGAATTTCTCCCTCCAGGGTAACGGGACCGGATTCGGTAAACAGAACGAGTTCCACTTTGGGGTCCGGCGGAAGGAAATCGGCGGAAAGGCGCATTCCGCCGGCGGAAATATCCATGAGGATCGCGGGACGACCATTCAGCAGGACTCGGAACCGACATTTCACCCGTCTCTGTTTCCTGCGGTTGACTCCCTGGTACTCCGGCTGTGGGGAGGCATGATGAGCCTCTGTTACAGCCTTGTTCAATGTACGGATAAATTCGGTGTCCTCAAATCCGCATTTTGAACAAGCGGAAGAATCTGTTTCCATCTCAGCTCCGCATTGAGGACAATTCATCAGTGCCATAGTTTAACTCCATGAAAGAAGTGTTGATATTGTACTCTCCCGCTTTCAGGAAAGCAATACGGGGAAGGCCCCTGACTTTAGAGGGGGTTTCTGGTATGCTTGGGACCAGGATTGCCATCCCGGAGGTTGGTATGCCACCTGAAGAAGATCGTGACTTGAAAGTGGTGATTAAATGCTTGAAACTGGATAAAAACGCGCAGTTGCCCCGATACGCGCATCCGGGGGATGCGGGCATGGACATATTCGCATTGGAATCCGTTGTTCTTCTTCCGGGGGAAAGGAAACGGATCCGTACGGGGATCGCCCTTGAGCTTCCAGAGGGGACTGAAGCCCAGGTCAGGCCCCGCAGCGGTCTGGCCTTTCGACATGGAATTACTGTCTTGAACTCACCCGGAACGGTGGACAGTGGCTATCGAGGTGAGGTAATGGTGATTCTGATCAATCTGGGGCAGGCGGCATTTACCGTGGAAGCGGGAATGCGCATTGCCCAGATGGTGGTCAAACCCGTACTCACGGCCGGGATTCAGGAAGCGTGTGCCCTGAACGGTACGGAGCGGGGCGGCGGCGGGTTTGGCTCCACCGGGTGATGGGATCAAATAAAATCGAACCCGGCAACTCCTTTCATGGTCGGGTCGGGACCTGCTGAGAAGGGGAATCCGGACCGTTCCTGACTCCACCTGACCCAGGAAAAAGGAGATGTTGACATGGAAGGGGGCTTCGGGTAGACTGGATCACTATTTCAGATACTACGGGAGCTGTTGGATGAGTGATGAATCTGTTGTGAAACCAATTTCAGACGTGAACTTTGACGAGGGAGTACAATCCGGAATGGTACTGGTTGATTTCTGGGCTCCCTGGTGTTCTCCCTGCAGGCTTCAGGGTCCCATTCTGGATCGTGTGGCCGCTTCGGCGAAACCGGGTGTGCGGATTTATAAGATGAACGTGGATGAGAATCCCCTGGTTCCGCAACGATTTCAGATCAGCAGCATCCCCACACTGCTGCTTTTCCGGAATGGAGAACTGGCTGAGAGTCTGGTGGGGCTGCAGGACGAAAAGAAGTTACTGGCCCTTCTCGGCGCCTGATACCACCCAGTCCGTTATCTCTCATGGGCCAAGGGTCCGATCCTCCAACCATGATTCGCGTGCGCGGGGCGCGGGAACACAACCTCCGTGATGTGAATGTGGATATTCCCATGGGGCTGCTGACGGCGATCACCGGGGTTTCCGGATCGGGAAAATCTTCACTGGCCTTTGATGTATTGTTCCGGGAGGGGCAACGCAGATACCTGGAGTCCTTTTCAGCGTACGCCCGCCAATTTCTCCAGAAACTCGGAACACCGGCAGTGGAGGAAGTTCGCAACCTGCCTCCGGCACTGGCAGTTCGTCAGCGTCGAAGCGTTCCCGGAGCCCGTTCCACAGTGGGCACATTGTCAGGCCTGTTCGACCTGTTGCGCCTGTGGTTCGCGCGATTGGGGCAGCCTCCCGCGAGTAATCCCAATCTTGTCCTGGATCGGAACCTTTTTTCCTTCAATACTCCCCGGGGAGCCTGTAAGGACTGCCGGGGGTATGGGGTCGAGGACCGCGTCGATCCGGATCTCCTGGTGGCGGATGAGAACCTGACACTGCGCCAGGGTGCCCTGAAGGTGACAACGCCCACCGGTTATCTGGTCTATTCCCAGGTCACCATGGATGTGCTGGACACGGTATGCCGGGCCCATGGGTTCAATGTGGATATTCCCTGGCGGGATCTTACGGAGAATCAGCGCCATGTTGTGATGTTCGGCAGCCGGAAAATTCGTGTGCCCTATGGCAAGCATCCCCTGGAATCGCGTCTGAAGTGGAAGGGAATCACCGCTCGACCCCGGGTGGAGGGGGTATATCGTGGAATCGTTCCGGTGATTCAGCAGATTCTGAAGCAGAAACGCAACCGCAATGCCCTGCGTTTTGCCCGCACCCGGCCCTGCGGCGGTTGCGGCGGATCCCGCCTGAGTCCGGAAGCGTTGAGCGTCACGTTTCAAAATCACAACCTGGGGCAACTGGCCGCGTTGACCATATCGGAACTTCAGGAATTCTGTTCCGGAGTTGTTTTTAGAGAGGCCGAAGCGGAAGCTGGAGAACAGATCCGGCGATCCCTGGTGGCGGTGACCTCCATGCTTGTGGAGCTGGGGTTGGGATATCTTCAGGTGGATCGGGGCGCGGACTCACTGTCCGGGGGGGAATACCAGCGCATCCGGCTGGCATCCAGCATCGCGGCCGGTTTGCAAGGTGTTCTCTACGTGGTGGATGAGCCCTCGGCCGGGCTTCATCCTTGGGATCGCGGGCGCCTGATGAACCTGCTGAAAAGTCTTCGGAATGAAGGCAATACCGTTGTGCTGGTGGAGCATGAAGCCGATGCCATCCTACAGTCCGATCACATGATTGACCTGGGACCCGGTCCGGGTAACCGGGGAGGGCGGGTGGTGGCGCAGGGAGTTCCACAGCGTTTGATCCGGGACCGAGAGTCACCACTGTTCAAAGAAAGCGTCACACTCCAATTCCTCAAGGGAGAAAGGCGGATGGTTCCCCGCAGGGGGCCGTCCCCGGTTCAAAGGGAGTACCTGCGCATGGAGGGTGTGCGTTGTTTTACACTTCATGATGTGAGTGTCCGGTTTCGCCTTGCCGCGTTTAATGTGGTGACCGGGGTTTCAGGAGCCGGGAAATCCACTCTGGTTTCACGGGTGCTGGCACCCGCCGTGGCGGCGGTATTGAAGGGCCACTCCCTTCCCGAAGAACTGCGTTCCCTTTCCGGCGCGGACCGCTTCCGGAACGTGATCCCTGTGGATCAAAATCCCATCGGCCGGACACCGCGCAGCAACCCGGCCACATATACCGGGATCTTCGATTCCATTCGAGCGCTTTTCGCGGGTTTGCCGGATTCACGCAACCGGGGGTGGAATCGAAGCCGTTTCTCATTCAATGTGGCCGGGGGGCGCTGTGAATCCTGCCGCGGCGCCGGCAGACAACAGGTGGGATTGCAGTTCATGGGAAGCCTGGAGGTCCCCTGTGGAGAATGCTGCGGACGTCGTTTTAATCCGGAAACCCTGTCCCTGAAGTGGCGGAATCACAGTATTGATCAGATCCTTGACTTGACGGTGGATGAGGCGATCGACCTGTTTTCAGGAGAAAAACGGATCCTCCGGGTTCTGATGATGCTGGGGAAACTGGGGCTTGGATACCTGAAACTGGGCCAGAGTTCCACGACCCTTTCCGGCGGGGAGGCCCAGCGCGTGAAACTGGCCGGAGAGTTGTCCCGCCCGGAGAAGGGACCCTCACTCTATATACTGGACGAACCCTCGGCCGGGCTTCATCCTCACGATATTCAACGCCTTCTGGATGCTCTGTTCGAACTGGTGGAGCGGGGGCATACGGTGGTGGCGGTGGAACACCACCCCGAAGTGATCGCCATGGCCCACTGGGTGGTGGACATGGGACCCGGGGGCGGTAAAGATGGCGGGAAAGTCGTGGTGCAGGGGGCGCCGGGCAGGGTGAAGGATTGCGTTGAATCAATGACCGGAGCCGCGTTGCGCAGTGAATTGCCTCGGGGAAACCCTCCTTCTCGTAGAGCATCGGATCCATGGATCCGTTTCAGTGGCGTACGAACCCACAACCTGAAGGGAGTGGACGCCGCTTTTCCACTCCATCGTCTTTCCGTTGTAACCGGGGTTTCCGGAAGCGGTAAATCATCGCTGGTTACGGACACCCTGCTTGGCATCGGGCAGAATCGTTTTCTTGAAAGCTTCCCCGCATATTCACGGCGACTGCTGTTGCGTCATCATGATGCGCGGGTTGAATCCGCTTCCGGCCTGTTGCCAGCACTGGCGCCGTCACGCGCCGGGGCGAGTCCCCCGCATTCCCGATCCACAGTGGGAACCGTGAGTCGAGTGCAACCGCTGCTGCGGATTCTTTTCTCCCGGTTCGGAAATCACTTGAATCCGGAGGGCGACGAAGATCTCCCCGCACTGACGGCATCCCATTTTTCATTCAACCACCAGCTTGGCGCCTGCGTCTCCTGTGGAGGACTGGGGTATCGAACCGCCTGTGACCCGGAGCGTCTGATCGCGGATGCAGATCTCCCGCTGGCAGCGGGAGGACTGGTCGATCACCCTCGAATCCGATATTTCACTGAAACGGATGGTCGGTACATGGCGGTTCTGGGCACGGTGTGCCGGGAGATGGATATCGACATTTCCAGACCCCTGAAGGATCTTTCGGAGGAGGCCCGGGCGATTGTTTTTTTCGGTATGGCAGACAGGGAATTTGTCGTGGACTGGCGCTTTAATCGTGACGGCCGAAGTGGAGAACATCGATTTGTCGCGCCCTGGCCCGGGATTTGCGGTCTGGTGGATGAGGAGTATGAACGGGTGCATGGGGATGCCCGAGGACGTGCTCTGGATGTACTTCTCCATCAAGTGCCCTGCGGTTCCTGTAAAGGACACCGTTTAAATCCGCGGGGGCTGTCCGTTCAATTTGCGGGAAGGACGATCCATGAAATGGGGGAGATGGAGATCGGGGAGCTGACGGAGCTGCTGGCGAACCGCCCCCTGGCTGTGGAGGCCCCGCTGGTGAATCGAATCCGGGAACATCTGAATGGTTTGACAAAGGTGGGACTCGAATATCTCACCCTGAATCGAACCTTTTCGACCCTCTCCGCCGGTGAGGCGCAGCGGGTGCGCTTGTCCGGAATCCTGATGGGGTCTGTTTCCGGCACAATGGTGGTACTGGATGAACCCACACGGGGGCTGCACCCCAGGGATGCGTTCAAACTGTTGAGGCAGGTGGAAAAGCTGCTGAAGCTGGGAAATACAGTGGTTATGGTGGAACACGATATCCGCATGATCCGGGCCGCTGACCATTTGCTGGAGCTCGGCCCCGGAGGGGGAAGCGAGGGCGGCCGTCTGGTGGAGTCCGGTCCGCCTGAAGAAATCGAAGGATCCGGCAAAGGACTGACAGCTGCCTGGCTTCGCGGTGAGCGCAGGATCCAGCGAGATGGGCGGAAAGTGGGTGATCAGGGATGGCTCCGGATTCGGGGCGGCAGGGCCAACAACCTTCGGGGAGTGGATACGGATTTTCCATTGGGGGCACTTTCCATGGTAACCGGAGTTTCGGGAAGCGGGAAAACCAGCCTTGTCTTCAATGTCCTTGCTCCCAGTGTGCGGGAGAAAAAACCCGTGCAATGCAGGGATTTGTCCGGTATGAACCGGATCGCGGAGAGTCTCATTGTGGATGGGATTTCCGGGGCACTGGGACCCCGATCCTGCCCGGCCGTGTTTTCCGGGATCTGGGATGTGGCAAGACGACGTTTTGCCACCACTTCCTGCGCGGCCGCAAAGGGTCTGACCCAGCGCCACTTTTCCTGGATGTCCAAATCCGGATCCTGTCCAGAGTGCGGCGGGTTGGGAAGAACACGGGTCAGTCTGGATTTCCTGAGTGATCTGTGGACCCGATGCGGCCGCTGCCATGGCAGACGTTTTATCCCCGAAGTTCTGGCCTGCACCTGGCAGGGAGTGAACGTAGCGGATCTCCTGGATATGACAGTTGATGAAGCGAGGGCGCGTTTTCGTGATTTTCCGGACATGGTGGGTCCCTTGGAGCGGTTGGCGGGTATCGGGCTCGGGTACCTCCGCCTGGGACAGGGCGGTCATACCCTGTCAGGGGGAGAGATGCAGCGATTACGCCTTTTCCAACGGCTGGCACCTTCCGAAACTTCAGGTTCCCGGGACTCACGTTTGATCCTGCTTGATGAACCGGTTGCCGGGCTGCATATGGAAGATGTGGCGCGATGGGTGGGGATCATCGATGCCCTTCTGGATAGAGGGGATACGGTGGTGATGATCACCCACCGTCCGGAGTTGATCTCATGCGCGGACTGGGTAGTGGACCTGGGGCCTGGTGGGGGGCGCCATGGCGGATGTCTGGTCACACAGGGGACGCCTGAGCAAGTGGCCCGGAATCTGGAATCCGAAACCAGCCGTTTCATCAATAAAGCAAACACCCTTCCGAGGTCCGGAAAAATTCCGGATGCTTGACCTTCATTCCCCGGATTCGTAGACTGAGTATAGAGGTGGCGTCAACATGGATTCAATACAGCTGAATCTGAAGGAATTATCGCTTCTGCTGGCCAGAGTGGAAGACCCGGAGCTGGTCCGGGGTTTTCTGGAGAGCCTGCTGACGCCCCGGGAGATTCAAGATCTTGCCGGGCGATGGGAGTTGGTCAAGCTACTGGATGAGGGGTGGACCCAGCGCGCCATTGCGTCCCGGCTGGGAATGAGCCTGTGCAAAATCACACGCGGTGCACGGGAGTTGCGTCGCCCGGACGCCCCGTTTTACCATATGCTGGCCTTGAAAAAAACGATTGAACCGGAAGCGGGTCCCCGGGACAAGGGTTGAGCCGATTCCGGGGTTCTGGTATAGTGCGAGTGCTATCCCGGAAGGGAAATGGTTGATGAATCCGTATTGACAAAGGAGATCATAATGCGAACTGTGAAATTTTTTGCGATGATATGTTTGATCGGTTTGATGGCGGGATGTGGCG
Organism: uncultured Clostridia bacterium; assembly: GCA_964449545.1. GTDB lineage: Bacteria > Acidobacteriota > Aminicenantia > UBA2199 > UBA2199 > UBA876. Next base: position 33,913 of record CAYVBC010000002.1, read on the forward strand.
GCTCAGATGGTGATACGCCCCGGAAGACGGTAAATCTGGAATCCGACATGGCCCGCAGCAGCTATGCCGTGGGGTACAATTTCGGGACCAATATCCGCCGAATCGCCGGTGAGTTGGAATTGGATGCCATGATCGCGGGAGCCCGGGACGCGTACATGCAGCAGGACCCCAGCCTTAAACCGGAAGAAATTCAGACGCTGCTCCAGGAATTTCAGAAGAATGTATATCAGCGGGACCAGGCACGGCGCCAGGAATCTTCCATGAAAAATCTCGCGGAGGGTGAGGCGTACCGCAAAGAGAACGCCAAAAAGCCGGGCGTCACGGTCACGAAGTCCGGGTTGCAGTACAATGTGATCAAGGCCGGAAATG
>CAYVBC010000003.1:0-33567 GCA_964449545.1 uncultured Clostridia bacterium
TTCCCGCTGACAGTTCTTCATTCTCCAGTGGGAACCGCACACCCTGAATCGTGACGCCTCCGGCCCGTGGAAATGGAATCAGGGATAAGTGGGAACCCACCGCCAGTTGCAAGCCGATTTTCCGCCCCCGTTCAATGGCGAACAATCGAGTCTTCCCCTCATGGATAAACAGACGTCCGGGATATTTCATGAGCAGGGAAATATTGCCCAGTTCGTGGTCCAATCTGCCACCCAGAGCGCCCACCAGGTCAATGAACCGGCAGCCCCGCTCCATGGCAAGATTCACGGCCAGTTCCGTATCGGTCTGATCCTTGTCCGCGGGAAAAGTGATCTTCTCCACTGCATTGAAGTACTTGAGGATATCGGATTCCACTGAATCCATGTCCCCCAGGATCAGATCCGGAACGATTTTCATGGCCGCCAGGTAGCGGGCGCCGCCATCGGCGGCAATCACCAGGCCCGCGTCGTGAACAACCTTCTCCGCCTCCGGGATATTCCGAATTTCTCCATTGCACACAATGCATCCGTGAAAATCATTTTTTGTCATTCGGGACCCCTCCCTTCCACACCTTTTGCATTCCCATTTTTGTTCCGGCTCCGGCCATTCAGTACAACGGCTGTGCGTTACCAAACCTTTTTTGACTATACCTCAACAAAAATGCAAAGCCAATACGATGTGGATCGGGATTTAAATGACAGGAATCAGGCGGATTTGAGTTTTTCGGCACGCTTACGGGCATGGATATCCAGTAGCCGTTTGCGCATGCGTACACTGGTGGGCGTGATTTCGAGCAGTTCGTCGTCGTTGATATACTCAATGGCCTGTTCCAGGGAAAAACGTCTGGGGGGGATCAGGCGGACCGCGTCATCTGAGCCCGCCGCGCGCATGTTGGTCAATTTCTTTGTTTTACACACGTTGACCACCAGGTCGTTTTCGCGGCTGTGTTCACCCACGATCATTCCGGGGTAGACCGAAGTCCCCGGATCGACAAAGATGCCACCCCGATCCTGGAGGTTGAAAAGTGAAAAAGCCACGGTTACGCCGGATTCCAGTGCAATCAGCACGCCCTTGGTTTTTCGTCTGATTTCGCCCTTGAAGGGTTCATAGCCGTGAAACACGTGATGAAGGATTCCCGTTCCCCGGGTGGCAGTCAGGAATTCTCCGTTCAAACCGATGAGGCCCCGGGCAGGCATCTTGAATTCCAGACGGGTATATCCCCCACTGCCGTTGCTCATGTGAATGAGTTCGCCCTTGCGCTGACCGAACATTTCGATCACCACGCCGGAGAATTCATCCGCCACGTCCACGGTAGCGGTTTCCACGGGTTCCAGGCGGCCTTCAGGGGAATCACGATAAATCACCTGTGGGCGGGACACCTGGAATTCATACCCTTCACGCCGCATGTTTTCCATGAGGATCGAGAATTGCAGCGCTCCCCGTCCCTTCAGAAGAAAAGCGTTCTGGGTTTCCGTTTCCTCCACCCTCAGATTCACGTTGTTGCGCTGTTCGCGCCTCAGCCGCTCCAGAACATGACGGGAAGTGACAAATTTTCCCTCATTGCCCGCGAAAGGTGAATCATTGACCATAAACGCCATGGCCATGGTGGGCTCATCGATCTCAATGGTTGGTAACTGCACCGGATGCTCTTTGTGACATACCGTTTCCCCCACATCAATATCCGTGATTCCGGCAATGGAAACGATCTCCCCGGCCGGAGCGGATTCAACCTCTTGGCGGCTCAACCCATTATAGGAGAAAATTCGGGTAATTTTAAAACTTGCCTGGGTCCCGTCGCGCTCAATACGCACCACTTCCTGTCCGCGATGAATGGATCCGTTGTGAATCCGTCCGGTTCCGATCTTCCCCAGGTAATTGTCAAAATCCATTGCCGATATGAACATCTGCAACGGCGCGTCCATATCCCCTTCCGGCTCGGAGACGTACTTCAGAATCGTATCCAGCAGGGGGATCATATCCGCCCCCTCATCTTCAGGCTCATACTTCGCCACGCCATCACGGGCGGAGGTGTACACCACGGGGAAATCCAGTTGCATATCATCCGCTTCCAATTCGATAAAGAGGTCAAGAACAGCGTCCAGTACCTGGCTTGGACGTGCGTTGGGGCGATCGATCTTGTTGATCACCACGATGGGTGACAGCCCCTGTTCCAGTGATTTCTTCAACACGTACTTGGTCTGGGGCATGGGACCTTCATAGGCATCCACCACCAGCAACACGGAATCCACCATGCGCATGATCCGCTGAACCTCTCCACCGAAATCGGCATGGCCCGGCGTATCCACGATGTTGATCTTACAGCCTTTGTGACGAAACGAAGCATTTTTAGAGAAGATGGTGATCCCTTTTTCCCGCTCCAGATCGTTGCTGTCCATCACCCGCTCAGCCACCTGCTGGTTTTTACGAAAAACGCCGGTCTGGCGCAGGATGGCATCGATCAACGTGGTCTTACCGTGATCCACATGTGCAATTATGGCGATATTCCTGATATTTTTCACTTTTTCCTCTTGAGGACCCGTCCCGGATGAGAACGGACTATGATCTTCAGAAATGAAAGTATAGTATACCATACTTTATGTAAAAACCATGGATTCAGGGAGGGGAAAGTGAAAAATTCGCCGCGGCACTGTGATCAGGTTTCCGAAATCTCCCGAATCACTGCGCGGATATGCTGAATCACACGATCCCAGTCAAAATGCTTTCGAACGTAGTTCGAACCATTCCGGCCCTTCTCTCTGCGGAGTCGGGGGGAGTCCAGCAGCCGGATTGCCCCGGCTTCCAGTTCCGCCGCATCATGATACAACAGCCCGCCATCAGACAGGCGGATATGCTCGGCCAGCACCGCGCAATGGCCATTGGCTAGCACGGGTGTCCCCTGGCCGAAAGACTCGAGAGTGGTGATGGAAAGACTTTCCAGAGGAGAAGGCTGCAGTGAAAACGCGGCTCCGCGAAAAGCAGACAACTTCTCCTCTTCTGAAACGAATCCCGCGTAACGGATCCCTTCAATGTCCGGAATATCCATCAGTTTTTTTCCGATCAGGACAAGGTCAATCAACCGTTTACGCCGCAGGCCGGCGAAAGCGTTGAATACATTCTCCAGGCCCTTACCCCGCTCAATCCTGCCCGCGTAGAGCATGTACGGGCCAAAAATCATCCGGCTGCGACGAAACATCGCGGCATCGACCTTATCCGGTACCACCAGCCCGGTACGAACCAGTTCAAGTCCATGGGACCGCCCAAAAACCTTTCGCACCATCTGCTTCTCTGCATCCATCAGAAAAAGCAGACGATCGGGTCGCTGGAATACGTCCCGCATCAAATTCAGGTGAAGCGGCGGTTCGTCATGCGCGGTGGGAAACAGGGCCACCGGACGTGTCATCACGCGGAGCCCCTGTACCGTGGTGGAATAGAGGTAGGTAAAAAAGAGAAACACATCAAACTCAGCCTGATCCCTCTCCAGGGCCTGGATCAGGGCCGGTGAATCAGGTCCCTGCTCCCGGATCCAGCGCATTTCATCCCGTTTTTCAGAAGGCTGTGAAAAAAAATCCTCCGAGTACCTGTTGAATCGATGAATATCCCGTTCCCGTTCCACTAAAAAGCGAAGAATCCGCACACCGCGAAGAATGGACTCTCCGGCGGGGAATTCATTTCGCCAGGTAATGTAATCACTTGCCGTGGTCGTGAACACCGTCACGTCACAGCCGGAGGCGTTCAACCGCTCCGCGACATCCCTGGCAAGGGTTTCCGCACCACCAACGATCTCCCGGCCATAGCGCTGAACCACCACTCCGACACGAATCATAACCGACTCAACCACGCCAACAGTATTTCGGGGTCGGACTGAAGCTGATATTCCCGGATCCGTTTTTCCCCCTTCCGCCGCATGCCGGTACGGAGGGATTCATCATTGAGGATTTTTTCCGCCATACCCGCCACCATTTCCACTTTTTTTTCATTGAAAAGCACACCCGCTCCAGCCAGGGTTTCGGAAACCGCTCCCGCGTCATAGGCAAGAACGGGAATCTGGAAATGGCAGCTTTCGATCAGTGGCAGGCAGAAGCCTTCATGCTCACTCATGGAGAGGAACATATGACCGGATCGATACACGGCAAGCAATTCATCAAAGGGGATATGCCCGGTAAAAAGGATATCCTCTGAGGTCAACAGAAACCGCGCCGCAAGGTCACGAACCGAGTAGAAGTACGCGGGTAGAGAGAGTGTTTTCCCCGCAACCACCAGTCGGATGGAGGGAGAGATATATTTTTTATAGTAAAAAAGGAGCTTCACCAGGTCCTCGATTTTCTTATTCGGTGAGATGCGCCCCACAAATATGATGTTTTTCCGATCATCACTGAGCAACCTGGAATAAATGGGAGAATGAGGGGCATTGTACGCATCCAGGTCGATTGTGATGGGAAAGGTACGGATTTCGGCGGAGTATTTCAACTCACGCAACTCCTCCGCGTTGTACTCTGAATCCGCGACACACAGGTCAAAACACTTTCTCATACGTGCCAGGTGTTCCCTGCCGGACTGGGTAAATCGTGTCATTTCCGCTGAAAAGGGAACAAAAAATTCCGGCGGTGTGATGTTGTGATAGATCATGACCTTCGGACCTTTCAGTGAAGGGAAGATGTCAGTCAGCAGAGAGGGGATCGCAAAGTGGAGGATTTTTACCGCATCCGGATCTTCCCGGTATGATTCGAAGGGAACCGCTGAATCTTTTTTACTTTCATCCATGGAGAGGGCGATGATCCGGGAATGAATCCCCTTACTCTCCAGAAATTCGTGCAGACGCCAGGTGGAATTTCCAATCGCATCACCGGCGTGAAAGGCCGGAAGGAATTGTTCAACAATCATGATCAGACCCCATGGATCAATATCCGGAGATTCCGGAAGGTCCAAATTGTAGCATGAGCACAGCATGGGATCAAACCATTTTCAATATATTGTAATAATTACATTTTTGTTGAAATTACATTAAAGTTATACTACTATATTCATGTCATCTATAAGGAGGAATCATGAAGTACATTTCAGACAGTATCCGGAAGGAGCTTGATGCGGTATTTAAGGAACTGGACCAGGATGTCCATATTGTATATTTTACCCAGAAGATGGAATGTCGATTCTGTTTCGAAACCCGGGAGCTTCTCACGGAGATCAGTGAACTCTCTCCTAAAATCAAACTTGAAGTGCTTGATTTTCAAAAAAACGCGGACCGCGCGAAAGACCTTGGCATTGATAAGATTCCCGCCACGGTGGTGATGGCTCAGAAAGATACTGGAATTCGATTCTTCGGAATCCCCAGTGGGTACGAATTCGGCTCCATGATCGACGCCATTCGACTTGTTTCAATTGGTGAAATCGGACTCAGCGCGGAAACCAGAAAATTCCTGGATACCCTCGAATCCGATGTGCATCTCCAGGTTTTCGTAACCCCCACCTGCCCCTACTGCCCCGCAGCCGTTACCCTTGCCCACCAGATGGCTCATTACAGTCCCCGGGTTACGGCGGACATGGTGGAAGCCACTGAATTTCCCCACCTTTCACAGAAGCATGGCGTCATGGGTGTGCCCCGAACCATCATCAACGGATCCGAATTCCAGGAGGGCGCGGCGCCTGAGGCCACGCTGGTAAAAAAGATCGCTTCCGCCCTGAAAAGCGAGGGTTGATTTTTGGTGATTTGATTTTTATAATTACAAATCCAAAATTTAAGAGGAGGTTCTGATGAAAAAGTATGTATGCACCGTATGTGGTTATGTGTATGATCCTTCCCAGGGAGATCCGGATTCCGGTATCGCTCCGGGGACCGCTTTCGCGGATATTCCCGACGATTGGGTCTGTCCCCTTTGCGGAGTCGGAAAAGACGACTTCGAACCCATGGAAGACTGACGCCGGAATCATCCGGACTGCCCGCACAAGGCGTCGGAAAGGCGCCGCGGCTTTCTCATAATGCCCTTAAGGAGACAAAAATGATCAATAAAAAGATTCAGGACGCGTTGAACCAGCAGATCAATGAAGAACTATATTCCGCCTATCTCTATCTTTCCATGGCCACTCAGTTCTCGGAAATGAACCTGAGTGGTTTTGCCCGCTGGATGGAGATGCAGGCCCAGGAAGAAACCGCTCACGCCATGAAATTTTATGGTTTTATCAACGAGCGTGGCGGCCGTGTCGAGTTGAAAGCCATCAAGGGCCCCCAGATCCAGTGGGACTCCGCCCTGAAGATGATGACTGAATCCCTCGCTCACGAGGAGTACATCACCTCCTGCATTCACAAACTGGTTGATCTGGCCACCAGTGAAAAAGACTATCCCACCATGAACATGCTGCAATGGTTTGTGGACGAACAGGTGGAAGAGGAGTCCAGTGTGACCGAAATCGTTGAAAAACTCAAGATGATCGGCGAACACGGACAGGGCCTTTTCATGCTGGATCGAGAACTGGGTGCCCGCAAATAGGATTCAATACACCATGGATTACCGCTGGGGAATCAGGGTCCGTCGTAGTTTCGGGCTTGATTCCCGGCGGTTTTTGGTGTAGAATTCCTTTGAATGGCGGTGTAGCTCAGCCGGTAGAGCAGTCGGCTCATATCCGATATGTCGGGGGTTCAAATCCCTCCGCCGCTATTTATTTCACTCCCACCATGGATCCATTGCTTGCGTCATTTCGAAACAACCTCCTTTCACTGATTGAAGACCTGCGTGGGTCCAAACTGATCGCCGCCGTTTCAGGAGGAAAGGATTCCATTGCACTGCTGACCCTTCTCAAATCCCTTGAAGCGGAATTGAATTTCACTGTAAAAGCCGCATATTTCAACCATCACCTCCGGGCAGATTCTCATTTGGAGGAAGCCTGGATCATCCATTTCTGTGAAACCCGGGGAATCCCCCTGATCCTGGGTGGCGCGAATGTCTCCGAATACGCCGGAAAGGAAAAACAAAACCTCGAGGAAGCCGCTTCCCACTTGAGATACACGTTTCTGAAACCACTGGCCGCGTTGCCCCGCACCTGGATCCTTACCGGCCACACAGGTTCGGATTTGAGTGAAACGTTTCTCATGCACTTGTTCAGGGGCAGCGGCAGCACCGGTCTCGCGGCCATCCACCCCCTGAAGTGGTCCCGGATCCTTCGCCCGCTTCTGTCTGTAACGGAACCTGAAATCCGCGCCTACCTGCAGCGGAACGGCATTCCCCACTACAGTGACACGTCCAACCTCAATAATCGGTTTCTCCGCAACCGGGTGCGCCACAAACTGATGCCCACCCTGCGAAAGGAATTCCCGCATCTGGACCGAAAAGTCAACGACGCGGTGGACATTCTTCGCGAGGAGTCGGACTTTCTCCGAAAACTGGCCCGGGAAACCCTGGACGGTATGCTGCTGCAGAAAAAGATCCTGCCCACCCGAAGAATGTACACGCTTCACCCGGCGCTGCAGCGTCACCTTCTGCGTGAATACATTCGCCTTCTGCGTGGAGACCTGCGTGGGATCTCCCTGGCTCATATTGATTCACTTCGCCTTCAGCGTTCCCCCCAGCGGAACCTGAGCATCCCGGGGATCACTTTCTCGCTGCGCAAGGGATTTCTATTCCCCGTTTCTTTTCACATTCCGGAATACGATCATCCGCTTCCCTCGACAGGGACGCTTGATATCCCCGAGATCGGCGCCCATGTACGGACCGGGAGCGATACGGACGCGCCACATTCCAGGGAGGCGGGTTTTTCCGTATGCCTTGATCCGGCGCGGCTCTCTCTCCCATTGCGAGTTCGTTCCGCATACCGCTCCGACAGATACAGGACCGTCGGGTCGGATGTCTCTAAGAAAATCTTTGAGATGATCCGGGTGGCGGGATTGCCGGCCCCTTTGCGCGCGCTGCGTCCGATCTTCTGCGATGCCGCGGACCGACCCTTCTGGATACCCGGAAGTCCTCCCGCCAGCCATGCCCCGCAAACCCGGGGTCAAGGCCTGAGAATTACCGTTGAAGGACTCTGGGCGGAGTAGCCGCTCAGCCTTCCAGCTCGTACACCACCCGTCCGCCCACGATGGTGAATGCCACTTCCCCCACACCCTTCCAGTCCGCGAAGGGGCAGTTGCTCGCCTGGGATCGGAATGATTCCGTTTCGATGCGAAACCTGCGGTTCAGGTCCAGGATGGTCAGGTCCGCGGGGCATCCGATTTCCACCCTCCCGCGGTCATCCAGATGGAGAATGCGGGCCGGATTGGTGGACAGCAATTCCACCATCCTCTTGAGGGAGATGATATTGGTCCGTACAAGCCTGTCATACACCACCTTGACCGTTGATTCCAGCCCGATGACCCCAAAGGGAGCATACTCGAACTCCCGGTCCTTTTCATCACGGGTATGGGGAGCGTGATCGGAGGCGATGCAGTCTATCGTGCCGTCCGCCAGACCGTTGACCAGGGCCTTGCGATCCTCTTCCGTGCGCAATGGTGGTTTTACCTTGTATACCGTCTCGTAGGTGGTAATCTTTTCCTCGTTCAACAGCAGATGATGCGGTGTGGCATCCGCGGTAACCGGGACCTTCCTCTCCTTCGCGCTTCGAATCAGGTTCACGGAATGAGCCGTGGAGACATGGGTCAGGTGCAACTGGGAACGAATCCTCTCCTGCAGGATGATATCCCGGGAAACAATCACCTCTTCCGCCGCGTTCAGGATGCCCCGCATTCCGTATTTGTACGAGATCAATCCCTCGTTCACCAGGCCCTCGCCGGTAATTGAATGGTCCTCCGGATGTTCGATGATGGGAACGTTCAACATTCGCGAATATTCAAGGGCTTTACGGATCAGATCCGCGCTCATGACGCAGCGGCCGTCATCAGAGAATCCCACTGCACCCCCGGACACCAGGTCCGCCATTTCCGTGATATTTTCGCCCTCCAGGCCCCGTGAAATGGATGCCACGGGAAACACATTGGCCAGCCCCACCTTGCGGGACCGGGCAATAATGTATTCAGTCACGGAACGGTTGTCATTGACCGGAAGCGTGTTGGGCATACAGGCCACGGAGGTGAATCCACCATGGACGGCGGCTTCCACTCCGGATCGAATGGTTTCTTTATTTTCATATCCGGGTTCACGGAGATGGACATGCATATCGATAAATCCCGGACATACAACCAGTCCTGCGGCATCAATGACCCGCTCCGCGTCTGAGGAATCGATTCTCTGGGCGATCTCGGCGATCCTTCCATCGGAAATCAGGATATCTACCGTTTCATCCACACCATTTGCGGGATCCAGCAGTCCTCCGTTCTTAATGAGCAGCTTCATTGATTTCTCCCTTCAGCAGATACAATACCGCCATCCGCACGGCGATCCCATTGCTGACCTGCTGGAGAATCACGGAACGGTCGGAATCCGCCAACGAGGTTTCGATCTCCACATCCCGGTTCATGGGACCGGGGTGCATGATGATTGCATTCGGCTTCGCGGTGGCAAACACCTCTGGTGTGATTTCATACAGTTTGCGATACTCGCGGATCGAAGGAAAATAATTCCCGGCTCCCCGCTCTTCCTGGACCCTCAGCATCATGACGGCGTCCACACCCCGGACACCGGTTCTCAGATCATTAAACACCTTCCCACCCATCCGGGTGAATTCGCGAGGCACCAGGCTGGGAGGTCCGATGAGATGAACATCATTTCCCATCTTGCTGTGCAGAATCAGGTTGGAGCGCGCCACCCTGGAATGGAGGATGTCCCCCACGATTGCGATCTTCAATTTGCGAATGGTTCCGAAGTTCTGTCGGATGGTAAGCGCGTCCAGCAGGGCCTGGGTGGGATGCTCATGAAAGCCGTCTCCCGCGTTTACAATGGAGGAACGGGCGAATGTGGTCAGGTACTTCGGTGAACCCGCGGCCCGGTGCCGGATCACAATAATCTGGGGGTTCATGGCCTCCAGGGTGAGGACCGTGTCTTTCAGAGACTCGCCCTTTTTCAGGCTGGAAACAGATGAATTGAAATTGATGAGATCCGCACTGAGGCGTTTGGCCGCGATCTCAAAGGAGCTGCGGGTCCGCGTGGAGTTTTCAAAAAAAAGATTCACCACGGTTTTTCCTTTCAGGGCGGGCACTTTCTTGATATTGCGTGTGGACACTTCCACGAATGATTCCGCCGTATCCAGGATCAGGTCGATATCACCCGCGCTGAGGTGTTCGATGCCCAGCAGGTGTCGCTGATTGAACTTTTGTGCACTCATCTAAAACCTCGTGGGTTCCATGATCAGCACCTGGTCTGAGCCTTCTATTTCCGACAGCATTACATTGACCCTTTCGCGCCGCGCGGTTGGAAGGTATTTTCCTTTAAAGTCAGGGCATATCGGCAATTCCCGATGACCACGGTCAATAAAAACAGCCAGTTGGATGGAAGCCGGTCGGCCCAGTTCAAAGATGGAATCCATGGCGGCGCGAATGGTGCGTCCGGTAAAAACCACATCGTCAATCAGAATAATATCACGGTCTTCAACGGAAAAGCCGATCTCCGTTTTCTGAACACGCGGATGATCCTCCTGAAGATGCAGGTCATCCCGGAACAGGGTGATATCCAGAACACCGAGGGGTAGGTCCACGCCCTCCATTTCATGGATCAGGGAACGGATCCGTTGCGCGACGAAAACACCTTTTGACTGGATACCGATTAAAGCCATTTTGTCGGCATCTCGATTCCGTTCCAGGATCTCCATGGCCATGCGCGAGAAAGCCCGCTGCATTTTCTTGGAATCCATGATTTTCGCTTTGGTTTTTTCCTCCATTCCAACTCCTTAAAATGATTCAATTTTCATCGGAACATTACCACGCCCCTATCCCTTTGTCAACGCGGCTCCAGGGGTGTCCGACTCCCGGATCTGGGCCCGGATCCGTGCCCGTAAGGTTGAAAAAAATGCGACATATTCAGGTTTCCGGAAATCAGGATAGGTCCATTCCAGGAAACGCATCCCCCCACCCTTCGCAATATATTCCAGATGGGCGTACACACCATCCCTCAGGGGGATTCGATGGCCATGATTCTTAGCCGTCGCGATCACAACTTTAGCTGTGGAGATGTAACCGGGATCAAGGTTTACCTGTCGTTTCCCCATTTGAGACATCTCCTGTTCCAGGGTCTGGGTAAGCTGTTTGGCATCCGGCAGGAAAGTCGGATCCAGTAGATCCCTGAACGCGAAGAAGCGTCGATACAGTGGCGTACCCATCTCCTGTTCATAATAATCCGTACAATCAAATTCAAAGGATTCGGATTCCATATCCACGGCGGAATAACGAGCCTCAATCCGTGAAAGGGCTTCCCGGGCAATCCCTTCATCCGCATAGATCATCCCACAGAAAAACTTGACTTCCGGAAACGGCAGCATCTCCGACATGATCGGGGGCCGCCTATCGAGAAAGGGTCAACAGCAGGTGTCCATTTATGAATGCCGCGATCCACTTCCCCTCCGGGGATATTGCATGTAATGCCCCTTCCAGACTGATCCCCCGGTATTCGGCTGTGCCATCCTCTCCGATTCCCATCATTTCCCCGTCATATGTCAGGACATTGATTCCATCTATCAGGGTTCCATCCAACAGGCGGGTGATGTTTCCCAGAGAGGAAAAATCCTTTTTAATATAGGGAGAAAGATGGACATGAGACAGTCTTGTTTCCGTCGCGTGAAGACGGTTGCCCCGTTCCCGCAACAGGAACAGATCCCGCCAATCCGACAGGATCAGTGTATCCACGATTCCGTAGCCCATCACCTGGTACAACCGGGTTACGTAGTCATAAAGAATGGCTTCCCGGTCACGATCATGGGTCACAAAGAAAATTCGATTGTGTCGGGGAGAAAAACCCCTGACATCCACATCGGCAAAAGATTTTTCTCCCAGAAACATCGATTGGTCGCAACTGATTTCACGCTTATTTTCCGTGTCGAATATCACTCCCTTAAAAGAGTTCTCCAGGTCCGCCATATAAACCAGAACCGTATGGCCATCCTCAGCCGGTATAACCCGGACTACCTCAGGTGAAGAGATATCGAACCCCTGCCCTCGGGTGATCATCCTCTCGATCTTTCTGCTTTCTCGAAGAGCTTGCTGTACCAGGCGATACCGTTTCCAGGCCGGGATTGGCACTGTATCCAGCATCTGGGAGGATTTCAGGGTGGACCATCGCCGCGAACGGGTATTCAGCATGAACACGGAAAAGGGACAGTTGGGATAGAGAGAGGTCTTACTTCCATACTGGGAGGTAATGGAGAAAGGAGACTCGAAAGCCAGTTTTTCCAGCCTGGCATCCGTGACTGTAATCAGCGTGGAATTGTGATTGACTCCCAGAATCAGGCTTGGGAACGGCAATGGGCGCGGAGTCAGAAGGGAAGCACGGAACCGGCTCCCGGATCCGGTCAGGTGATAGAGATATGTTTTCTCTCCCCCCACCTCCGCCGTGGAAAAGAAGATCGGACCATCCACTTTCGGGGTATGAAAATCGATAAAACGGCCGCGGTATCCCAGAGAGCCGGTGATGCGATTCTTAACGGGATCCACACCGTAGAGTCGTTCCCCCTCCCCGCTTCGTTGTTGTCCAACCATGAACAGATGGTCTACTCCCGCCCAGCATAGCTTGCGCACGGCGAAAAAGCGCATCCGGCTCAATGGGGACGGAGTTTCCATGCCGGGCCAGACCTGTTCCATCTCTCCCGCCGTACTACCGCTCCACAGTGCGCGCCGCTTCCAGTGGAGGGCTTTTTCCGGATCTCCCTTGGAAAAATGGATACAGTATTCTCCCATCAGGAGATTCACCTCAGCATTCCAGGGAAGCTCCCGGAACAGGCGATACAGTAACGGCCGGGCCCTGCGATAATCCTTGAGTGCCATCAGTACCCGGACATATGTTTTCAGATAATCCTCGCTGAATTCCTTGAATTTCAGTTTATTCAATATGAGAAGTGCTTCACGATATTGTTTCCGGGCATAAAAATAGCGGGCTCGCAGTATGTTCAGATTCCGGTGATCCGGGGCCAGTTCAACCGCCGTTTGAATGTAATCCTTCGCGGAATCGATATGACCGGCATCCACCATGGCCCATGCGGTCAGGTAATTGAAATGAAAATTGTCCGGATACCGATCCGCTTCCTCCCTGATCAGTACTTCCGCTTCCTGAGGTTCTTTGTTTTGGATTTTCAGCTTCGCCAGCAGGATCTTCACCTCAGCGACTCCGGAAAGGGAGAGCGCTCTTTCCAGGTGCGCCTTGGCCGTTGGATAGTTCCCACGGGTCATGTACTGGAACCCCAGGCTCAGGCTTGCCGGTGCAAATCCGGGATGCAGTCGTATCGCCCTTTCCAGGTTATCCAGGGTGGTGGAATTCTTCGCCCCCCGTGTGGAGAGGGCAATTCCCACCAGTGCCTTGGCGGATCTGTGGTTGATATCCAGATAGGATTTGAAACGCCGCGTCGCATCCCAGTCCTTCCCTTCCAGAAGGAGCATATACCCCTGCCGGATCTGGGGTCGGGGAACCAGGCGGAAATATTTCTCCAGATGTACACGGGCATTCGGGATATCATCCATGTGGAAATAAACAAGTCCGCGAATAAATTCATCATCACTCACGGCAGCCGATGAAATGGCCGGAAGCATCCATATCAGCCCCAATACCCATATTACCCATCTCTTCATAACGGCTCTCTCCTTAACGATGCGACTCAGTACCGGGATTATATCAAATCCGGTATGTTTCCACCTGTATCGTATTCCCTGCATACCATGGAATCAGAAACATTTCTGGAAGCCCCAGTTGAGCTTTTCAGCCAGCAGACCGAAATAATTCATCTCCGGTGATTCGACGATACGCAGGGGTTTCACGTCCACCCCCACGCTGAAGGATTCGCCGGAATCCAGCGGAATCATATGCTGGCCATCAATGGTGACAAAGACCTGGTTGTCCGCGGACCCCTGTTTTACCGTCAGGGTTAACCGGTCGGGAACCACCAGCGGTCTCAGGGTCAGAGAGTGGGCGCATATGGGAGTCACCACCAGAGCGTTTACCTCCGGGTTCACAATGGGGCCTCCGGCGGAAAGAGAATATGCCGTGGAACCCGTTGGCGTGGCGATAATCAGACCGTCCGCACGGATGTGAGCGATACGGGATCCGTTGACTCCCAGTTCCAACTGGATAATCCGGGCAATATTCCCCTTGGATGCCACGACATCGTTCAGCGCCAGGTGGGTGTGCCCCGCTATTTCCACATGCAGCACCTTGCGTTCGGAAATATTCATCCCCCCGGTAAACAGTTTTCTCAGGCTGTCCGCAAGGGAATCGGTCCGCAACTCCGTGAGAAAGCCGAGTGTTCCCATGTTGAACCCGGCAATGGGAACCCCGAGGCGCACCGCGTCCGCGGCCACTGAGAGAAACGTACCGTCTCCGCCGATGACGACAATGACATCACTGTTTTCGGCCACTTCCCGACGGGAAACCCCGTCTTTACGTCCCAGGACTCCGGCGGCTTCATGACCCAGAACAGGATTCACGCCCATTTCCGCGCAAACCGCAAGGGCGTTCCGAAGATACGGCGCCCCCTTTGGATGAGGTTTGGCAACGATTCCAGCGTTTTTAATCCGTAACGACATCTGTCAGTATTGTATCACTCACTCCAGGTTCTTTTCCATATTCCAGACGGAAAAAATATTCCTGGTTTCCCCTGCGCCCCCGGACACCCGCCGGGCACACCCCGGTAACCACCCAATGCAGCTCCAGTAATGCATTCCGGATTCTCAGGAGTATCCGCGCCCGCTCCTCCGCGCTACGGATGACACCGCCCTTGTGTACCTGGTGACGCTCCGCCTCGAACTGGGGCTTGACCATGCAAAGAATAACGGCCCCCGGCCAGGCGGAAAGGGCCGGTATCACTTTTGTCACGGAGATGAAGGAAAGATCCATGGTGATAATCTGTGGGTCCGGGGTAACCTCGGCAGCGGTCAGACTGCGGGCATTCCGCTTCACCAGGGTCACCCGGGGATCATTGCGAAGTTTGTCATTCACCTGGTTGATGTTCACATCCACACCGATCACCCGAACCGCACCGCATTGCAGCATGAGGTCGGCAAATCCACCATTGGAGATCCCGATATCCAGAACCACTTTCCCCTCCGGTTCAATGTGGAATTCATCCAATGCGCGCCTCAGTTTGAACGCCCCGCGGGACACATAGGGGTACCGAGCCTGAATTTCCACATTGTCGGAAGAGTGCACACGCTTGTCCGCGCGATCACAGCGTTCCCCGTTGATCCGCACCTCTCCGGCCATGATCAGTGCCTGGGCTTTCTCCCTGGAAACGGCCAGACCCCGGCTGACCAGTTCCACATCCAGGCGATTCATGTTTCGAGAGGTTCGCGTCATGAATGCGGTTCCCTTGAAACCGCTGTGTTGAAGTCGGGAATCCCAAAACGATTCCACAGGTAATTTCCCCGGTATGCCTGTTCCACTCTCGCTTTTCTCAGCTCAGGGGAAAGGTTGAGCATGAAGGTCCGAACTCGGGTTTCCAATTCCTTTTCCCCGGAAAATCGCTCAGCCAATGCCCGCCGCAATCCAGGAACATCCACCTCTCTCCCATTGAGGCGGTCGGAGGCAGCAGCGGCAAAAAGAGGTTTCAGACCAGCGATTTCAACAGGGAAGCGCTTCATGAATTCCTCTACCGGGTCCAACGTGGATTCCGCAGGAGGCGGGCCGCCGATCTCCCTTTCCAGCCAGGCGGAATACTGCTTACGAACTTCATAGCGAAAATTGGCAAAGGAGACCAACGGCTGTTTTCTCCGGACACG
The DNA here is from genome assembly GCA_964449545.1 of uncultured Clostridia bacterium. Taxonomy (GTDB): domain Bacteria; phylum Acidobacteriota; class Aminicenantia; order UBA2199; family UBA2199; genus UBA876. The sequence continues at coordinate 15,831 of CAYVBC010000003.1, forward strand.
ACGCTCAACCACATTGTCAAATGCCATTCGAATAACCTTTTCGGGTATCCGTTTCTCCCACCAGGAATACAGCTGGTCGAAGTCGCCACTGGAGACAAAGAACCGGACCCCATGCCTCCGGGACAGGTATTCAATGAGATGGATGATATATGTGTAATCCCGGTCTTCCGTCATGGGCTTCACCGGGATATCTCTGCCGGCCATTGGGCGTGAATCCGCCTCAAACCATGGTGAACCAGGTCAGGCTCATATCGATGAATCAGTTTCAGTCTGTCCCGGAAGTATTCGATGGCGCCGCCTGTCGCGATGATCCGGGTATCCGGGCCCAATTGCCGCATGTACTCCCGGATCAGGAGTTCCATCCCTCCCAGGTGGCTGTAATACACCCCGGACCGGATACAATCCGCCGTGTTCCTCCCCAGGGGAGACCGTGGAATGGTGAATTCCACCTTTTCCAGGCGTGCCGCGTGACGGGACAGGGAACGAATGGAGATCTCTACGCCGGGAATAATCACCCCCCCGCAGTATCGGTAGTCCCCATCCAGTACATCCAGTGTCAACGCGGTACCGGAATCAATCACGATGCAGGGCGGGCTGACGAATTCAAGAGCTCCCATCACATCCGCGATGCGATCCGCACCCACCTCTTCCGGATGATCGATGTCCAGAGTGATTTCCAATGGAGTCCGGTGATCCAGAAAACGAGGGTTCAAACCCGTTTCCCTTTTAATGAATTGAAGCAGATCCGAATCGAGTCGGGGGACAACGGATGAGATCATAACCGCGTCTATCTCTTTCTGAAGTCCCCATTTCTTCAACGAGATCCATGGGCCTTCGGCACCCGGAAGGGGGGTTGAAAACCGAAGTCGGGAGGTGAGCGTACCCCCCTGAAATAGAGCCGCACCAACAGCCGTGTTGCCGATATCCACAGTTAGAATCATCATGTCGATTATAGATCAAATGGGCGCCCATTTCAAAACCGATTCACTTGAAGTCACGAAACAAATATGAAATAATGTTTCCGGTTCAACGGGAATCGAGAAACTTTCAAAGAGGCCCAGATGAAAAAGTTAATCGTGAAATTCCCGTGCCCGGGAGAGAATCCCTTTGATACCCGGGTGGAAGTCAGTTTTATTGAAAGCATGGAACAGCGTCAGTCGATGTGCGATCACCTGGAGGCGGCCGGATTTCAGGTGGATCCCCTCAAGGATGAAGAGATCCTGATTGCCCGACACCTCACTACGGAACCCGCGGCAGCGGAAGAAGCCGTACGACTGCTGGGCAAAAACGGGTTTGTGGATTCCCAGACTGATCGACACGATACCTCCACGCCTTCTCAGAAAAGTACCTGCTGATCCGCGCATGTCCTGGTTCCGCTGTCGGGGGGATGCCATGGGTTCCCCATGGACACTGACCGTCCCCCCCCCTGTATCCGAGACCGCTCTGGCGGGTTTACCCGACATGTGCGCCTCCCTTCTTGAAAAATGTGAAACGCAGTTGAGTCGCTGGCGTGATGGGTCGGTTGCCCAACTCAATCGACTCGCCGGCAGGGCAGATCTCGATCCGGGAAATGATCTTTGGCGGGATCTGATTCGACTAAGCCACCTCTCACTGCTTACCGGCGGTGCTTTCGACATTCTCCTTGGAAGACTTGTGGACCTGTGGGGATTCGGACCCGGGGGGCAAAAATCCGGCTCTGAGCCCCCATCGGTCCGGGACTTGAAATCGGCTCGGGAAGCCTCCGGAATACGGCATCTTCACCTGGATCACACTCTCCGGAGAGCCAGGATTCTCTGTCCGGGAGCCATCATGGACCTGGGTGGTGTGGGCAAGGGAATCGCCCTGGAAAAGCTGGAAAATCTTCTTGGGGGAAAGGGAATCCGGAACGCCCTGGTCAGCCTGGGCGGGAGTTCCATCCTCGCCCTGGGCAAACCACCCGGAGAATATGGCTGGGTGATCGGTCTCGCGGCCTCCCCCACGCACTCACGGGATGCCCATATTCAACTGCGCGACCGCTGCCTGACCACCAGCGGAACCACCACCGGAATCTCTACCGCGAAAAACAGATACGGTCATATCATTCATCCCGCTTCAGCAACTCCGATCCCCACGGGAATCCGGGTCTCCGTGGTAACGAGAAATCCCCTTCTGGGAGAGGTGATCGCCACCGCATGGCCCCTCATGGATGATCCGCATCGAAGCTCAATAATGCAACGGTATCCCGGAATTTCAATCATCGAATTCCCTCCGGGTGGAGGCTTGGCGGAGTTCCCCGGACCGATCCCCGGGTTGAGGTTTAAAAATAATTATGGGAGGGGCTCCCTGCGCGTCTGATCAGAGGGAGTCATGAACCCGGCCAAACTCCACCCGCTTTACCGGAGGCCTGTTTTTCGCTACAATGGATCATGACCATTCGCGAAAGACTCGAAGAGCAGGAAGACCGACTTCACCCGGGTGCGGCCCGCAGCAGCAGGGCCCGGAGAATCCGGACCGAACGCAAATCACCGGTGAGAACTGAATTCCAACGGGACCGCGACCGTATTCTCCATGCGAAAGCGTTCCGGCGCCTGAAGCGCAAAACCCAGGTATTCATCAGCCCTGAAGGCGATCATTACCGGACACGTCTGACCCATACGCTGGAGGTCAGCCAGATTTCCCGCACCATCGCACGGGCCTTGAATATCAACGAAGACCTCACGGAAGCCATCGCTCTGGGACACGATCTGGGGCACACCCCCTTTGGCCACGCGGGAGAACGCGTCCTGGATCAACTCTATACCGAGGGCTTCCGCCACTACCAGCAAAGCCTTCGAGTCGTGGACCACCTGGAATACAAGGGAAAGGGGCTGAACCTCACATTGCCGGTCCGTGATGGAATCCTCAAGCATTCAAAGGGCAAGGGTCCGATTTTGACTCCGGGAGATCCGGATATGCCCGCCACCCTGGAGGGACAAGTGGTCCGCGTGTCGGACATCATCGCCTATGTGAACCACGACGTGGATGACGCGCTCCGCGCCGGAATGATCTCAAGGGAAGAGATCCCCGGAGAGGCCAGACAATTGCTTGGCACCACATTCGCAAAACGCATCGACACGGTGGTCCAGAGTGTCATTTTCAGCACCCTGGATGTAAACCTGGAACAGATCACCGTGACACCTGAAATACTCTCCGCTCTGGAACAATTGAGAAGTTTCCTGTTTGAAAGGGTCTACCTTGTAAAGGGATCGGAAACGGAGATGCATAAGATCGAACACATTCTTACCACCATCATCCACCATGTTCGTGAAAACCCCGAACCCTATATCCACCCCTGGCCCGCTGAAGACAATGAAGAGCGACGCATCATTGATTTTATCGCCGGAATGACGGATAAATACGCTCTGAACCTGTTCAATCGAATCGTAACCCCGCGCTACCGCTTTTAAACGCCACTCACATTTTGTTGTACAGTTGACAAATCAGAAGTATAACCGCATAATATCTATATCGTTCAATATAGTTTTGTTCGATTATTCGCTCCATGGGTTGACGCTCAGGATTGTCAGGAGGTTTGATGCGAAAACTGGTCATTATCGGAGGCGGTGCCGCCGGCACCATGCTTGCAAACAAACTGGTTCGAACCCATCCAATGAAGGAATGTGAAATCACCGTTATTGATAAGAATTCAATTCATTACTACCAACCGGGATTTCTCTTTATTCCCTTCGGAGTGTATTCAGACCAGATGGTTCAACGCCCACTGAGGGATTACCTGCCGCCTGAAGTTCGCTTCATTCAGGCGGGTGTCGATGTCATCGAGGCCGACCGCAACCGTGTGATTCTCGAGGACCAGAAGGCCATTGAATATGACTGCCTGGTTATTGCCACTGGATCACGAATCGTCCCATCGGAAAACGAGGGGCTTGACGGGCCCGGGTGGCGAAAAAACATATTTGACTTCTATACCCTTGAGGGCGCCCTGGCCCTGCAGCGCCATCTGCGCTACTGGGAGGGAGGGAAACTGGTCCTCAATGTCGCGGAAATGCCCATCAAGTGCCCGGTGGCGCCCCTGGAGTTCATCTTTCTCGCTGACTGGTGGTTCACGGAACAGAACATGCGGGACAAGGTGGAACTGGAATTTGCCACTCCACTTTCCGGTGCCTTTACCCGCCCCATATCCTCCAGATACTTGGGTGAGATCGTGGCTCAGAAAAATATCCGCATCCTGCCGGACTTTCAACTGGCATCCGTGGATTCCACAGCAAAAACCATCACCGCCTACGATGGGAAAAGTACGGGGTACGATCTCCTGGTAACGATTCCCACCAACATGGGCAGCCCCCTGATTGAGCGTTCCGGCCTGGGGGATGAGTTTCATTTCGTTCCCACGGATCGTCACACACTGCAATCGAAGGCCCATGAAAACATCTTCGTCATGGGAGACGCCACCGATCTGCCCAGTTCCAAGGCGGGATCCGTCGCCCACTTTCAGGTGGAAACCGTGGCGCAAAACCTGGTTCGCTTCATGGATGGAAAGGAACTTCACGCCAGTTTTGACGGTCACGCCAACTGCTTCATCGAGTCCGGATTCGGCAAGGGCATCCTGATTGACTTTAATTACGAAACGGAGCCTCTGCCCGGAAAGTTCCCCGTTCCCGGTGTAGGTCCGTTTTCTCTTCTGGAGGAGACCCGCGTCAACCACTGGGGAAAGATGACCTTCCGCTGGGTGTACTGGAACCTCCTCATGCGGGGAGCGGAGCTCCCCCTGGAACCTCATATGCAGATGGCCGGTAAACGGCGTGATTAGGAGGCAGGATGGAAACTGAAATCAAAACCATCCATCGGAAAATCGATGGTCTGGCCACGGACATGGAAAAGATCACCCGCCGCCTGCAAAGCCTGGATGAATTGAAAGAAGACGTATCCCTGTTTACGAATGATGCGTTCTCTTCACTGATTCAATTTCTGGGGGAAGTGGAAGGCCAGTTCCAGACCCGGGATCTACTCTCCCTGATTCAGAAAGCCCTGCGCAACCTTCGCGGCCTCGCCTCCCTGCTGGATCAACTGCAGAGTTTCCGTGAACTGATGGAAGACGCCTCGCCGCTCTTTAAAGAGATGTTTTCAGAATTTGTCCACCAGCTGGATCAAATGGAAAAGGAGGGTGTTTTACAGAACCTTGTCGGCGTGGCCCAGTCCCTGACACGAATGATATCGGAGTTTTCTCCCAGTGAAATCGAAAGGATCTTCGCGGGCGCAACCCGGGCGGGAAAAGCGGCGGCCCACCTGGCCACAGAGGACAACCTGGCCTGGCTGGAGCGGGTGGCCCTTGCGGCGGCAAATCGGGACACCTCCTCCGCAGGCAGTCCCTCCCTGTTTCGCATTATGCGCAAAGCCCGTCATCCGGCCCTGCGCAGCCAAATCAACAATCTGATGGATATCATGATCAAGGCGTCCGATGAGGATGCCGAAAAAAGGAGATAAAATGGAAAAAGAAATAGCCGGAAAACCGGTTGAGCTAACCGATGACGGATACCTGGCCGATAACGGGCAGTGGACCCGGGAGATCGCCATGGAACTGGCCCGTGAAGAGGGTATCGAAACACTATCAGATCGCCATTGGGAAGTGATTGATTACCTGAGAAAGTCCCACGCCGAAGGCCTCGCGTTGAGCATCCGACGCATCGGCAAATCCGGCGTGGTATCCATCCAGGATTTCTATCAACTCTTTCCGGGAGGCCCGCTGAAAAAGGCATCCCGCATTGCCGGTATTCCCAAACCGGCCAGTTGCGTCTGAAAACCACGGAGAAAATTATGGAAAATCCGAAACCCATTCACAAAGTATCCATCATCTGTGCCAAGGGATCGATTGAGGACGTATACGCTTCACTGGTGCTTGCAAACGGTGCCCGTATGGAGGGAATTGAAGCACAGATCTTCTTCACCTTTTTCGGTATGGACGCCATCCTTCCCGGTCGCATGAAAAGTCTGCACACGGCCACGGTGGGAAATCCTTCACTGACCATGCCCGGCGGATTGCCCTTTCCCACTTTCCTGGGCGTTCTCCCCGGTGTAGAAGCGGGAGTCTCCGTCATGATGCGCAGAAAGATGGAGAAGCTGGACATCCCGCCGGTGGATGAATTCCTGGAAATCTTCAAAGCATCCGGAGGCCATGTGTATGCCTGCAAAATGGCAATGGACATGTTCGGGATTGACAGGTCCGATCTCTGGGAAGGCGTCGATGCGGTTCTCACCGTGGGAGAGTTCTACGAAAAGTCCGCGGGAGCGCAGATTATCTTCACTTGAGATTGAAGTACCCGGGGCCACGGATTCCGGTATGGTCTACCGGGGCCATACGTGCTAGAATTATATTGTTATGAAACGAGACAGACCATCCATTGAGCCTGTGTATACCATCGGCGTCGCCTCACGCATTCTCGGCGTATCGGTCCATTCCCTGCGACAGTACGAACGTGAGGGGTTACTGGTTCCGCATAAAACCAGTTCAGGCCATCGGCTGTACTCGGATCTTGAACTGGAAAAAGTTCGCTGCATCAGACACATGATTCACGAAAAGGGGTTGAATTTCGCCGGCATCCGCCACCTGATCGCACTGGTTCCCTGTTTCCACCTGAGACATTGCCCCGAAGAAATCCGCCACAAATGTCCCATGATGGGAGATCGAAACGCGCCCTGCTGGGCCAAACCCAATACCTGTGCCAGCCCGTTCCCCTCCTGCAGACATTGCCCCGTGTACCAGGGTATCGTAAGTTGCAGTGACATTCAGCGCTTCATCTCCCGGGAAAATAATGGATTGACATGAACAATCCTCCATGCGAAAATTTTTCTAAATCATCGGAGGGATTTCACTCATGCCCACTGAACATGTAGACAAAGAATTGCTTGCCGTACTGGCCTGCCCCGTCTGTCACGGGGACATTGAAGAGATGAACGGCCCGCCTCCGGAACTTCGATGCCTCGCTTGCGGACGCAGGTACCCGGTGCGGGAAGGAATTCCCATCATGCTTCCGGAGGAAGCGCGGCAGGAAAATTCCTGATCCGGCGCCCGGCTCATGCATCCACCTTCACCCCGCTGCCTCCTTGGAGCGGAAACCGTGGGCGACGATATTCTTTTTCTACGCCCCCGCCTGATGGGCGACATTATTTTCACAATCCCCGCCATATCTCTTTTTGCCCGTCATTTTCCTCATGTGCGCATCCATTACGTGGTGGAGCCCGCATTCGAAGAGCTGGCCCGCCTGATTCCATCCGTCCACAAGGTGATCACCGTCCGGCGCGACGCGGGATTTCCGGAGTTGAAAAGATTCCGCCAGGGAATCCGCGGGATTGGATTCCGCGTGGCCGTTGATTTCCATTCAGGACCCCGAAGCGCTCTGCTTACGCGTATCACCGGGATTCCGTTCCGGATCGGCTACCGAACCGCCAACCGCAACTGGGCCTATACCGCTTTTTCTCCCCGCCACCTTCCCCGATCACCGGTTCACTCCGTGAACAACCAGGTTCGTCTTCTGGAGCATTTTGACATTCCCCACCGCCCCGTCCCCTTTTATCCCGAGATTCCGCTACCCCCGGATTCCGCGCTTCCGGAAACGGAACCGGATCCCCTCCGGGTGGTCATCCATGTCGGGGCGGGCAACCGCTTCCGCGAATGGGGGGAAAGCCACTTCAGACAGCTTTGTGAACTGCTGTTGGAAGCCGGATTATCCGTCTCTCTCATCGGCCACTCGGAAGCGGAACGCGCCACGGCGTCGAGGCTTGAACGAGACCTCGATGTGCGCAACCTCACCGGTCGCCTTCCTGTTTCGTCCACTCTGAGGCTGATCTCCGGTTCAGGGGTCTACGTGGGGGTGGATTCAGGACCTCTCCACCTGGCCTCCCTGACCCGTACACCACTGGTGGCTCTTTTCGGTCCCAACCTCCCCGCCGTGAGCGGCCCCTGGCGCAATCGAGATGTCACCATCCTTCAAACCCGCCTGGACTGCCGCCCCTGTTCGCAGCATCGCTGCCGGTATGATACAATCAGATGCATGCAGGAGATCGATGCACATGACGTATTCAAAGCCGTTTTACGCCATATCCGCTGAACCCGCCTGGTGGACCCTCTTACTGGCACTGGCCCTGATTCCCTTTTCCATGGCCGCCTGTTCCCTTCTTTTCAGCCTTCTGCTGATCCTTTTCCTCTTCTCCCTGATCCGGGGCGACATCCATCTTACCCTTCCTCCCTATGTCATCTGGTTGGGAGCCTATGCCGCATTTACCCTCATTTCCACGATATTTTCCCGCGAACCGCTGATCAGTCTGCAGGACAACCGTGAACTTTTCGTCTTTTTTCTCATTCCCATATTTCAGGTTGTCATCCATTCCCGGTCCAGGCTTCGCATCGCCCTTGGAGTGGTTCTTTCCTCCGCCCTGATCTCCGCCCTGATCGGCATATTCGGAGCGTTGAACAGCGGTATTTCCCTCTCCAATCGCCTGAGGGGCATGACATCTCACTGGATGACCTGGTCCGGTCTACTGATGATGGTTTTCGTCTTCTTCGTGGTCTGGTATTTCAGCCAATTGAAAGAGGGGCCCACAATCCATTTACTGATCCCCGCTTTGCTGATACTCTTGACAGCCATCCTCTTCTCACTCACACGCTCAATGTGGCTGGGAATCATGGTTTCTCTCGGCCTCTATCTGATCTTCAGAAAACCACGGATCCTGGCAATCATCCTGCCTCTCATGGCCGTCGCCTGGCTCCTGCTTCCCCAATCCATCACCCGGAGAATTACCTCAATCGTCGACCCATCGGATCCCACCAACCGCGACCGGATTCACATGGTGGTTACGGGATGGCATATTTTCCTGGATTATCCCATTACCGGTTCCGGACCCAACACGATTCCATCGGTATATCCAGAATATCGCCTTCCCGAAGCCATCCAGGACAATCCCCACCTGCACAACAACTTACTTCAGATCCTGGCGGAACGCGGCATCTTCACCGCCCTTTCCCTTTTGGGATTTTTGATCTCCCTACTGATCCAACTCTATCGAAAAACCCGCCGGGAAGGGGGTCTTCAATCGGCCGTAACCACCGGGTCCCTCTTTCTGGTCATCGCCTTCATCACAGCGGGTTTCTTTGAATACAACTGGGGAGACACGGAGATCCAGTTCCTGCTGTTCTTCTTTATCACCATTCCCTTCCTCCCAGGGTTGAACCGGGCGGATGACGAAAAAAACGGACCGGTGGTGGCCTCATGATCAGCACTACCCGCTTCAGGAGTCTGACATCCCGTTTCCCTCATCTGAAGATACTCGTAGTGGGGGACGCCATACTGGATCGCTATGTTTTCGGCCGTGTTGATCGCATATCTCCGGAAGCACCGGTACCGATCCTTCGTGTTCAAAGTGAAGACGCCCGGCCCGGCGGAGCCGGTAACGTGGCGGACAATATCAGCCACCTGGGTGCCACCGCGATACTCGTCGGGATCATCGGGGATGATGCCGCTGGACGTGAGCTCCTGCGGATCAGTCCCGCCAGTCACCGGCTCATCACACGTTCCGAAGTATCTACAGTCACAAAAACCAGGGTGATCGCTCAGCGCAACCAGATTGTACGCATTGATCGCGAGGAGACCCGGTCCATCTCTCCAAAGATTACGGAGGATCTGCTCAACCATATTCGAAAAGAGACATGTCACGGAATCCTGGTATCTGATTACGCGAAGGGAACCGTAACGTCCGAACTCATGGAGGGGCTGATCACCATCGCCCGTGAGGCGAGCATCCCCCTGATTGTGGACCCGAAACCCGCCAACGCTCACCTGTACAGAGGCGTCACCGGCGTAACGCCCAACCTTTCGGAAACTGAAGCGATCCTGGGGCAGAGGATCCACAACCACGACGATGCCCTTCAGGCGGCCCGTCGTCTCCAACACAGGCTGGACTGTCAATTTGCCATTATCACTCGCGGCGAACAGGGGATTACCGCGGTGGAGAAACGGCGTCGCGGGTTCCACATTCCCGCCCTCAGCCACGAGGTGTTCGATGTCACGGGTGCCGGAGATACCGCGGCCGCGCTGCTGATCCTTTCCCTTTCCGCTTCCGCTTCGCTCAAGGAAGCCGTCACCCTCGCAAACACAGCCGCTTCACTGGTGATTGAAAAAGTGGGCACCGCGCATGTGACTCTTTCCGAGCTCTCTTCCAGATTCCATTCATTACGGATTTGAATCCCCGAAGTAGATATTTCCCCGGGTTTGAGTTATATAAATACTGTCTCAGAAATTCTCCAGAATACAGATCCGGCTTTTTGATCAAGAACGGCATTTTCTGAAAAACCCGGGTGCCGGTAAGGCCCCGGGAAAGGGGAGAACGGATTGACATCAATCGGTCGTAATGGTAACATCAACTTTCATATTCGTACTTTTCATCTGTGACCAATGAAAGCACTGGAAGGGGTACACTTAAGCAAATCTTTTAAAAGGCGTCGGGTTGTGGACGACGTCACGCTATCGCTCCGGGGAGGAGAAGTCATCGGACTTCTCGGCCCCAATGGAGCGGGAAAAACCACCACCTTCCGCATGATCCTGGGAATATACTCTCCCCAGAACGGACATATCCTCCTGAATGGAAAAGAGATCACACGCCTGCCCGTGTACACCCGGGCCCGCATGGGGATCGGGTTCCTTCCCCAGGAGCCCTCTGTGTTCCGTAACATGACGGTCTATGAAAACATGCAGGCCGTGGTGGAAATGCATCGCAAACTCAATGCGTCCCAGATCCCCGATGCCCTGGAAGAGATGAATCTTCTGGATGTGGTCAATCGCCGAGCCGCATTGCTTTCCGGAGGGGAACGTCGCAGGCTTGAAATCGCCCGGGCGTTGATCCTCTCTCCCGATTTTCTCCTGCTGGACGAACCCTTCGCCGGGATCGATCCCCTCCAGATCAACGAGTTGCAACGCCTGGTCCTGGGATTGCGTGACCGTGGGATGGGAATCATCATCACGGATCACAATGTGAGGGAAATACTGGCCATCACGGACCGGTCCTATATCATCAACCGGGGGTCCGTGATATTCCATGGTGACTCCAACGCCTTGATCCGGAATGAACGGGTCAAAGAGGAATACCTGGGTTCTGATTTCAGGTGGAACTGACATGGGTACACGCCTCCATCTGAAACAGACCACAAGCATTATTTTGAACCCGGTGGTCCACACCTTCCTGGAACTGTTGCCTCTCAACCGGCTTGAATTCGTGGATCGCATTCAGAACGAAGTGGATTCCAACCCCATGCTGGAATTGGAAGAGCCCGTCACCCGGCAGTCCAACCGTGAAGAGATGGACAATGAAACCAATGCTCTTGAGGAGAAGCTGAACAGGGCGGACGAAAATTTTGTCTCGCACTACAAGGAAAACGGATTCCTCAAGCCCGATCCCGACAGAATCGACAAAAACCGCGCCATTGAACTGTTCACCGCCAATACGGTGAACCTGGCGGATCACCTCATGGACCAGGCCCGTTCCGAATTCTCTCCGGAAGAACTACGCATCGCGCAGCATATCATATTTAACCTGAACAGTGATGGATACCTTGACCTGCTCATGGAGTCCGTTGCCACTTCACTGGGAACAACTCCGGAGATCATTGAGCAGATCCGCGGCAGGATCACCGCTTTCGATCCCCAGGGCTCGGCCGCGCGCAATCTTTCCGAGTGCCTGATGGCCCAGGTTCCGGACATAGAGGAAAACCAGGTTCTCAGGGAGTTGATCCGGAACCATCTGGAGGATCTTTCCCGCTCTCACTACGCGGTTATCATGAAGGAACTGGATATCACCGCCGAACGCCTGAATGAACTGATCGCCATGTTGCGACGTTTGAATCCGCGGCCCGCGGCACGGTTCGAACTGGATGAAACCGAATACGCGGAAATCGACCTGCTGCTTGTTAAAGACGATCAGGGATATCATGTCCGATACGTGGAAGAGGGCATGCCCCGCCTGATCCTGTCTTCATACTATACGGAGATGCTGGAAAATCCCCTGGACCGCAAGACCCGCTCTTATCTCAAGGAACGTCAGCGCAATGCCACTCTCTTCATTGACGGGATTGAATTGCGCAAAAAGATGATTGTCCGAATTGCCGAACACCTCGTTACGGAACAGAAGGACTTCCTGGATTTCGGGTCCAAGTGGAAAAAACCGCTTACCATGAAGGAAGTCGCCCGGGCATTGAATTACAACGAATCCACGATCTCCCGCGCGGTGAAAAACAAATTTCTGGCTTCCGACCGGGGGCTGATTTCCCTGCGCAGCTTTTTTACTCATGGATTAAAGGGAGAATTCGGATTCAAGCATTCCGTGGAAACTGTAAAGGAAAAAATTCTACGCATTATAGAATCCGAGCTCCGGGAACATCCCCTTTCAGATCAGCAGATCGCCAATCAGTTGAATCAGCTTGGAATCAAAATATCCCGGAGAACGATCCGAAATTACCGGGAGGAACAGAATATTTCCAATTCCTCCAAACGCAGGGAAGAATACAAGTTAAAAGGAGTGTAAAATGAGCATTACCTTTACGGCCAAAAACCTGAAAATCCCTGGCCCGATGAAAGCCTACGTTGAAAAATCCCTCAGCCGGATAGAACGGATCAGCGGCGACATTATCGATGCCGATGTGATCATCCATCAGGAGAAATTGGGATACCGGGTTGAAATGAGTATTAAAACCCGCAATTTCTCTTATCATCTCGAAGAACAGGACCCCATTCTGAAACAGGCCCTGAGGACCCTGCTCAACACCTTCAAATCTCAGGCAAAAAAGAATAAGGAAAAAATCAAGGAGGAGAAGAAACGCATGCATCGTGGTGACAGCCGCCGCGCGGCGCCTCCCGTAACCGCTTCTCCCCGGGGAGATTCATCTGAAGAAAAGCCCCAGGTTACCCTTTCCAACAATTTCTCGCCCAAACCGCTTTCCATTGAAGAAGCCATATTCTATCTTCATGAAAGTGGTGACAATGCATACCTGTTCGTCAACGCGGACACCAACCACGTTACGGCTGTGTATTTCAACCGAAAGGGGAAACTGTCCCTGATTGAAGCCAATCAGTAGGTAAAGTGAAACTCAACAGCATATTAAAACCCGAGCACATCAAGATCGACTGCACCGCGAATTCCCGTGAAGAGTTGCTCACGGAAATCGTTTCCAGCCTGAAGGGCATGGGACTGGTCACGGATGCTCAGCAGATTATCGACAAGTTGATCGAACGTGAGCGCATGGGTTCCACTTCCATCGGCAACAACGCAGCAGTGCCCCACACCAAGATCCGCGGGCTCCAATCTCCCCTCATCTTTATCGCCGTATCCCGCAAGGGAATCATCTACCATGAACAGGACAAAGCGCCGGTCCACCTGGCCATCCTCATCCTCTCGCCAAATGAGTCTCCAATCATCCACCTCCAGATTCTGGCCGCCGCCGCCTCGTTGATTAAAAAATCCAAAAACCTCATCCGGGACATTCTCAATGTGAAATCCCCCGATGAGGTACTGGAGATCATTCGCCGCAACGAATCTCAAGATGATTAAAAAAACAGGCATTGAAATCCGTGAAATCAGTCTGCAAACGGATCTTGAGATTCAGCAAATCCTGAACGACCGCTGGCTGGAAAATAAAACCCGCCATCCCCGTCCCCAACGCCCCGGTCTGGCACTGGCCGGATACCATCGATACCTGGATAAACTGCGAATTCAGATTTTCGGCAAGACGGAAGTGGGTTACCTCGCTCAACTCGAAGCTCCGGAATGTGAAAAAAGGTTGCGACAATTTTTCGCCGCACGCATTCCGGCCCTCATCATCTCCGACGGCCAACCCGCTCAAGAAAATCTGGTCAGCGCAGCTTCCCGCTACCACACTTCCGTTCTGACTTCAAATCTGAAGACTTCGGTCCTCGTATCACGGCTCTCCTCATTCCTGTACCGTCATTTCTCACAGAAAATCCGCATTAACGGTGTGCTTCTCGATATAAAGGGAGTCGGGACTCTGCTTACCGGAGATTCAGGCATCGGGAAAAGTGAATCCGCTCTGGAACTGGTCAATAAAGGGCATCAGCTTGTTTCTGACGACCTGATCGAATTCTATCTTGACCCCTATGACCGACCCGTGGGACGCTCAATCGAAAGGATCAAGCAATGGATCGAAGTCCGCGGTCTGGGAATCATCAACATCGTGGATATCTTCGGCATCGGCGCTCTGCTTCCGGAGAAGAAGCTCGATCTGGTCATCAAGCTCGAAAAATGGAGTCCTCGGAAAAAATACGACCGCCTGGGTGAAGGGAAATTGTCGTTTAACATTCTGGGCAAGGAAATCCCCATGTTTATCATTCCCGTTGCCCCCGGACGCAATATCTCCACCCTTGTGGAAGTAGCGGTCAAGTATTACATGTCCCGTAAAAACGGCAGTAAGTCTTTCATTGAATATCTGGATGCCCAACAAAATGAAACAGAAAAAAGAAAAACCGATTAAAAGCCTGCTCATCACCCACGGGAACCTGGGAGATGAACTGAAGAACATATCGGAAAAGATTCTTGAACGTCCACTGGACCTTGAAACCATCAGCATTCTCTGGGGTGAGGATGGAACCGAGATCCTCAGCCGAATTGAAGTTTTCATAAAAAAACACGCCCAGTGTCATATCATCATTTTCACCGATATGTTCGGGGGTTCTCCTTCCAACCTCTGTTTTCCATTTATCAGCTCCGATGTGGAAGTGATCAGTGGAATCAATCTTCCGGGATTGCTTAAATTCCTTACCTATCGCAATAAAGGTCTCCCCTTTCCGGATCTGGTCCGGATCACTCGCAAAGGGGCCATTGACGGCATCAATATCATTGGCGAATACTTAGGAGAAAAATCCGATGGTCGAAGAAAAAGTTGAAATATCCAACAAGCTGGGACTTCATGCACGAGCGGCGGCAAAGCTGTCTCACCTCGCAAACAGTTTCAAGTCCGACATCTTTCTCATCTATAATGGAGATCGGGTGAATGCCAAGAGCCTTCTGGGAATCCTGACGCTCGCCGCTTCCGTAGGCACCACGATTACCATTTCCGCGTCAGGAAAGGATGAATCGGATGCCGTGAAAACATTGTCCCACCTTTTCCTCAGAAAATTTGATGAGGAGAAATAGCCTCCGGGTATCGTGTTCAAACTGAACGGAAAATCCGTTGCACCCGGCATTGCCCAGGGTGAGGCCTACGTCTTCAACCCTGACAACGGAATCGTCCAGCGCAAACCCATCGCGGAAAAAAACCTGGATCGTGAGGTCCGGCAGCTTCATCGCGCAATTGAAAAAACACGGCGACAGCTGAAGAAGATCTCCGGCCACCTGAAGGAAGCCATGGGATCGGATTCCGCGCTGATCATCGGCACCCAGTCACAATTACTGGATGAAGGTATCCTGGTGAAAGAGGTGGAGCTTCAAATCCGCACCAATCGGATTAACACGGAATGGGCCATCCGGGAAGTGGAGCAGAAATACACGGAGATATTCAGCAAAATCCAGGATCTGACCTTCCGCGAACGGGTGAATGACATCTCCGACCTCCTCCAGAGAATCGTTCGCAACCTTACGCGAAACGGCGCGGCCCCCACACCGACCCTGGACAACGTCATCCTTGTTGCCCGGGATATAGCCCCATCTGAAGCGGCCCATATCATGTCTCACGGCAAACTCCTCGGCCTTGTCCTCTCGGAAGGGGGAGAAACATCCCACACGGTCATCCTGGCTCGTACCCAGGAAATCCCCGCGGTCATGAGCGTTGAAAACGCCTATGAAAAGATCCGCACCGGGGACCAGCTGATCGTGGACGGACTCAACGGAGAGATCACGGTCCATCCGGACAACCGTACCCGCCAGTCCTATTCCGTGAAGCGGGAAAAGTACGAGACCCACCGGGAACGCAGTCGCCAGGTCCTCAAACTCCCGGACCAGACTCTGGACGGTCACGATTTTCACCTCTCCGCCAACATTGAACTTCCCATGGAAGTGGATATGCTCCAGCCCTATGGCGCCCTGGGAATCGGCCTTTTCCGCACTGAATTTCTCCTTTCGGACAAGCGGGTGGTGGATTCCGAAAATGAACAATACCTGATCTACAAAAATATTGCGCAGAAAATCTACCCCCACTCGATGATTCTACGGACATTCGATGTGGGAAGAGACAAGCACCACGAAACACTGGGAAACCTCAATGAGCCCAACCCCGCTCTGGGCACCATGGCAATCCGCCTTTTTCTCCGCGAAGAAGCATTGTTCAAAATCCAGTTGAAGGCCGCTATGCGCGCCAACGAAAGCGGGAACGTCCGACTGTTGTTTCCCATGGTCACTGAGATCGAGGAGATTCACACCATTCGCCGCCTGTTGGATTCATGCCGCAGTGAACTGGCGGCGGAGGGGATTGATACCGGGAAACCCATTCCCATTGGAATCATGTTGGAGATCCCCGGCGCTGTCAAACTCATCCCTCACCTGGGGGACATCGTGGATTTCTTCTCAGTGGGTACCAATGACCTCATCCAGTACCTGCTCGCGGCCGACCGCAACAACGCCTCCGTATCTTACCTGTACAATCCTTTTCATCCGGCTGTAATCCGCATCCTGATGGAGATCCGCGAGGAGGTAGCCCGCATCGGCAAAGAGGTCAATGTGTGTGGGGAAATGGCGGGGCAGGGATTCACCGCGCTCATGCTTCTGGGGATGGGGTACACCCATTTATCGATGAATCCCCTCTCCATTGTGGAGATAAAACGCCTCTTCACGCACGTCCATCTGAATTTCATTCGCCGTGTGGTTCGTCACCTTCCCACCTTCGCTTCCCGATCGGACGCGGAGGAATATCTCATCGAAAAACTGCTGGATCGCTACCCCGCCCTCTTTACCCAGCAAGCTCTTTTTTAACAGAACACCCAACCTCCAATCAGAGGAATTCACTATTGTTGTGGAAAACTCCTGATTTAAACCATGAATACTCAAGGCTCAACATGGTATTCTTGAATTGCACAATTCCTTCCTCGCATTACTCCCTATATAACTTGCTTTTCGGGGAAACAACCTGTTATCGCATTTCCCGAACTCTCGATTGACTTCTTATTCGATAGATGTCAAAATTGTATTTCACCGATCGGAGAACAACGCATGAATAAATCAATTTTTTGCGCCATTTTATTGCTTGCCACATGGTTCCATTCCCCTCTTTTTCCAGAAAATAAAGTGGATCCGGACCTTCTGACCATCGCGGAATCCTCGGGTTTTACACGGACCAGTCTGTACAGGGATGTCATCTCCCTGGTTCATCGCTTTCAAATCCGGTCTGAACGGGTTCGTCTGATCCGCATCGCCACTTCCACGGAGGGACGCCCGATCCCAATGGTTGTGGTCAGCCGGGAGGGCGTTTCCACTCCGGCCGAAATGCGCATGACCGGAAAATCCGCCGTACTGATCAACGCGAACATCCATGCCGGGGAAGTGGAGGGTAAGGAAGCCTCACTGATGCTGATCCGTGACCTGATACTGGACCCGTTGCCGGACGTGCTGGATCACCAGATTCTGTTGGTGATTCCCATATTCAACCCCGATGGCAATGAGAAACTGGGCAAAAACCGCGGAGACAAGGGCCCGGAACTGTCCGGAATCCGTGCGAACGGCCAGAACCTCGACCTCAACCGTGATTTTCTGAAGCTGGAATCTCCGGAGGTTCGCG
>CAYVBC010000004.1:0-28674 GCA_964449545.1 uncultured Clostridia bacterium
TTGAGAATGCGCCGGGCACCTACCACCATTCACAGATGGTGGCTTCCCTGGCGGAATCCTGCGCGCCGGGGCTTCGGATATCCCCCCTTCTCCTGACCGCCATGGCCCTGTATCATGATATCGGCAAGATCGGTAATCCCCAGTTTTTCACGGAAAACCAGACCATTTATTCCAACCCCCACATCAACCTTTCCCCGCGGGAAAGTGCCAAGATGATCATCGCCCATCTCAATGACGGTCTGGAGGAGGCCAAGAAGCTGAAGCTTCCCCAACCGATCCGGGATGCCATTCTTCAGCATCACGGCACAAAACTGGTCCATTTCTTCTACGATAAGGCAAAGGGATCCGCCAATGTGGATACCGATGAAATCGATATCAGCCTTTTTCGTTATCCGGGCCGGAAACCGCAGACAATTGAAAATGCAATCATCATGCTCGCGGACCAGGTGGAGGCTGCATCCAAAACCCTGGCTTCTCCCACGGATGATGAAATCCGCAACGTGATTCAACAGATCATCGAATCCAATGTGGAGGAAAACCAGTTTGATGAATGTGAAGATCTGACCTTCAGCGCACTCAACCATATTGCCCACAGTTTCTATAAAAAGCTTTCTTCCATCTACCATATGCGTGTTTCTTATCCGGGCTTTAATTTCACTGAGAATGAAAATGGACATGATACAAATTCATGATGTAACGGAATCTGTTTCCCTGAAGGGATTCCAGGAAGTTCTGTTAAACCTGTATTCCAGACTCAAGCTGGAAGGCCGCGTCACCATTCGTCTGGGAGATGAGTCGGAAGGGCGACGGTTGAACAGCCAATACCGTAATCTGGACTACGCTACGGATGTTCTGAGCTTTCCCATGTCGGAATCATTGCCTGATGGCCTTTATCTGGGTGACATTTTCATTTGCCTCCCCGTGGCCCGTCTGCAGGCTGAGAGCGCGGGCCATTCTCTGAAAGCGGAATTACTGACCCTGATGATTCATGGTCTTCTCCATCTCGCGGGATATGATCATGAAACCGATGATGGTGAAATGACGCGCCTCCAGGAAAACCTGGAGAAAGAGATTGAAATGGATATCCCCTCAGGGGATTAAACCCCGCCGGATGCCCGGAACATCTCCATCCATTCTGTTCGGCCCTGCCGGATGGCATTACGCGGATTGGGAGGGTCATGTGTTCCCCGCCCCCATTCCGCCCGGATTCAGCCGTCTCGCGTTTGTGGCCGCTGGATTTGATTTTGTCGAAGTGAACACCACGTTCTACCGCATTCCTCCTCCAGGGCTCGCATCCGGATGGGTGAATCAGGTACGCGATATCCATGATTTCAGCTTCTGGGTCAAACTCCACCGTACCTTTACCCATGAGCGTGAAGCGGGACCCGGGGAGGTCAGCGCTTTTCATGAATGTGTCGCCCCTCTCCGTGAGGCAGGGCTTCTCAGGGGAATTCTTGCCCAGTTCCCCTACTCCTTTCATGAATCAAGTGAGAATCTGGACTGGATCAAACAGATCCGTGAATCATTTTTCGACATCCCCCTGGCCGTTGAATTCCGACACCGCACCTGGAATCGAGATCATGTGTTAACCTCTTTCCGGCAATCCGGCTTGACCTGGGTAAACATTGATCAGCCAAGGGTTTCCCGTTCCCTGCCATTAACGGCCTACACCACTCATGCGGAAACCGCCTACCTTCGGCTTCATGGCAGAAACAGCGCGAACTGGTTTTCCGGTGCCGGACGGGATGCTCGGTATGACTATAGCTATTCCGCCGGTGAATTGTCTGGAATCGGTGATATTATTCGTAAAATGGCGGAACGTTTCTCAGGAAAAATCTACGTTTCAGGGAACAATCACTACAAGGGTCAGGCGGTGCGGAATCTGAAGGCCCTGAAACGGGAATTGAACCTGGAGGAAAAAATAAATCGGGGCATCGCGAAACCCTTATGAAGAGTGCGTTTGGCGGGGAATTCTTTAAAGGAAATATCGGGGTGAGAGGATTCGAACCTCCGACCTCACGGTCCCGAACCGTGCGCGCTACCAGGCTGCGCTACACCCCGGAATGAATCCATATTGTACCATATTCCCGGGGTTCTCGAAAGGGGAACCCACCCTTTTCTGATCTGGAAAGCGTTTCAACTCATTTTGTTTTGAAAAGGTTCCAGCTCTCCATCCAGTTCCGTGTGGCTGGGCGATCCATCGGACCGGTTTCCACCCCTTCGGAAATCCGGAACAGATTTGCCAGGATCGGGCCGGAATCCGGCTGTGACTCTTTTACGGCACGAAAGAGTTCCCCCTGGTACCCCCGACAGATAAAGAAAGCGGCCAGGTCATAAAAATGAAAAAGTCGAACCACAATATCCATCGTACGGTACATCTCAAGTGCTGATTTCAATATTCCCGTGGAGTTGACGTGCCGCCATAGAATTTTCTTGGTGACATGGAGAGCGTATAGTACTTCACTCAGGGAAAATCCCTCCTGGTAACGTTTCCTTCCCAGGATGGAATATTCGCGGCTGATTTCCTGGTTCGAAGAGTCCATGTCCAGCCACTTCCCCAGATTTTCATACACAGTGCGGCTCCGTTCATTCAGTTCCTTTTCAGAAAATTTTCTATAGGTGGGAGTAAACGGACAGGTCAGGATCTCACTTGTCCACTGCACTGCGATGGCGGGCGCCGCGTTTTCGATCATATGAACCAGGTGTTGGTCGATCATCCCCCCCCCCTGTGAACCTCTTTCTCAATACTAATATGAACGGAGATCAGCGGGTTTTCAACAGAATGAAAAATTCAGGTGGGGTCTTCGTCACGGGAAATGACCTTCAGGATCACCTTCCGGGTTCGTGGGCCATCAAACTCGCAGAAAAAAACACCCTGCCAGCGCCCCAGCAGAATCTTTCCGTCCCGGACCATGAGGAGCGCCTGCGATGAAAACAGGGATGCCATGACATGGGCGGAAGAATTGCCCTCCGCATGTCTGAATCCCGGCATATCGGGAATCGCGGATTTCAGGAAATGCGCGATGTCCAGTGGTACATCGGGATCGGCGCTTTCATTGATTGTAATCGCGGCCGTTGTATGGGGGCAGTACACCAGTACCGTGGCGGAATCCAGGAGGCAATTCCGTACAAACAATTGGATTTCCCGCGTTATATCAATAAAGTCCAGCTTTTTCTCCGTGGACAGGGTGAAGGTCCGGGTTTCGTATTTCATCCTCTACTCAGAGCGGAAAACGGGACTCTCCGCCATCAAACATGAGGGCGTGACCATGGATGAATGACGCAGCCGGAGATGCCAGAAATGCCACGGATCGCCCGTATCCATCCACATCCCCCATCCTTCCCAGGGGAATGGCTGCTGTAACGAGGGCCGCTTCCTCCGACTTCGTGGTTCCATTGGCCACAGCTCGGCTCTCAAGCAGCTGATCCACCCGGCTTGTCCGTGTCCATCCGGGATGGATACTGTTCACGCGGATCCCCATGGGGCCCAGTTCGTCGGCAAGAGTTTTCATCAAGCCTACCACCGCCGGCCTCAGCGCATTGGACAGGGTAAGGTTATTTACGGGTTGCTTTACCGATATGGATTGGGATGCCACAATACTTCCGGACTTCTGTCGAACCATAACCGGGATAACGGCTCGACACAACCGGACCGCACTCATAACGGTTAATTGGATGGATTTTTCCCATTCATTCTCCGGCAAATCCAGGAACTTTCCCGGAATGGGGCCGCCGGCATTGATCACCAGAATATCAATCCGCCGATAGTGTTCCAGGGTGCGGTCCACCAGTGCCCGGATCTCCTCCCCTTTTGTCAGATCCGCTCTGAATGAGATCACGGGATTACCCGTTTCCTTCCGGATCTTCTCCGCGGCGGTATCGATGTCCGCAGTGCGGGATGATATCATTAGGTGAGCACCTTCCGCGGACAATGCCCTGGCCGCGGCAAAACCCAATCCCCGCGAAGCCGCGGTCACAAGTGCAATCTGATTCTTCAATTTCAGGTCCATTCGGCGATCTCCTGTTTTCTCACATTCTCATCCAAGCAGTCCGGATAAAGCGCACCGGGATTCATAATCCCAACCCTATGCGCCGGTTTTCATCCACGCAAACTCTTTTCCCCGAACACAATGGCTTGAAATATTTCGATACTGGCACCGGATTTAAATTTCTCGGGATCCAATCCCGCTTTCATGCATCCGTAGCGCAGAAACGCCTCTCGATTCCACCCCTGCTCCACGGCCACCTGGGGCAACAGCAGTCCCCGGTTCCTTCCCATTGAGATGATGATTCCATCCCTGCCCACTTCCACCTCATCCGGGTCATCGATGGAATGGGGAATGGTCATGACTGAGATCTCGAAATCAACACGGGGCAGTTCATCTTCTGCCAGCGGGGGAAATCGGGGATCATGAAATGCAGCGGCAAGGGCATTTTCATGAATCGCCAGATACAGTGGCCTGACCGGAAGTGGGGTCCCGATACACCCCCGAAGACGCCCTTCCAGATGGAGGGTGACAAAAGCCCCGCTGGGTGCGTTCAGAACCGTTGACTCCGGAGCTTCAGGCAGTCCTTTTTCTCCATTCAACGCCTCTGTTATGGACCATCTTGCCAGACGCAGCAGAAATTCTTTATCCCTTTTCGTTAATTTTGTGCTCGGCATGAACGCCTCCGCTGAGGGAAACAGGAAAAAAAACCATTTTTGTAAAAGTTTCGTCTTCAGCTGAAATAATCGCCGATTCGATCCCTTCCGGCCGGATCCGAAGTACCAGATCTCCCCGGAAATGATCATCTTGGGAAACAGGCATATGGGCAAAGAATACGCCCAGAAGATCCGCATTCACATGCTTCAGCGCGGACTTGAATTCCTGTGCCACATTATGGGGTGAGAGATCCATGGGAAGCAGGGTTTCCACCAGCCATATCCGCCCCATCAGCTGACCGGTGATCCATCCGCTGGAGGGCGTGCCACTCTCCTGGAGAATCCTTCCGGTCCGGGTCGCCTGGGGGCTCAGGTGGACCCTCATTTTCCGTTCTCCCGATTCGTATCGCTGTTGGCATCGTCTGAAGGACAGAGCAGCAGGGCGGAAAACAGCGGGAATATCAACTCCATTTCACCCGGGATACACGCGACGTTCATTTCACTTTTTTTCGCGTGATAAAGGAACCATTCCAGTTGGTTTTCAGGGATGTCGGCCAAAACGCCATACTGCAGTTGAGGGATGGAGATCCCCTTTGCGGAACAGAATTTCAGCGCATTCTCCAGGACCTTGACCAGATGATCTTCCCTTCCGGTATGGACCCACACACCCATGTCCTGAATGCGTGCCAGAATCGAGGAAAGTAGCGTGAAATCGCGATCCGCCATGATACCCAGGATCCCACTGTCAAAATGAGGGTGCAACTGGCAGGCATCGCCGGCAAGTATGGGATGGATGGTAATGGGGATGTTCAGTTTATACGCGTTGTAAAACAGGCTGAATGGTGAGAAGGGGAATTGGGATTGAGACATGAACAGACCCACTGCTTCGCCGCCCCCCACTTCCAGGCTGATTCCCTCTTTCAGCGCACTGGCCAGCAATACGCCGGTTTCTTCCGTTACGCTGAATCCATCCGTCTCCCATTCCCTGTGTCCGGTTCGACCGGTCAGCGCAATCTCAAAATCTCTGACCACAAACGACCAGCTGACACTCAGCGCGGATATCCAGCCTCTTTCCATTAAATCTACGATAATGGGATTTACCCCGGAAAGGGCCGCGGATTCATCCAGGCACAGAATCACCTGTGTGTCCATCTTTCGTGCTTTCTTCACCCGCTCCGCGAATGTATTCAGATCCTTCACCACCCCGGTCTGCGGAAGTGAGGTGAAAAAACCGGAGATCCCGGTTCCCGGGTATACCGGCCTTCCGAATTTGGAAACGCCCAGTTGGAATTTACGATCATGGATGGACGTGGTACGGATTCCCTTCTTGCGAATCAGGGGGTATTTCTTATAGGGCACCTATCTGTCCCGAACAATTTTCGAATACTTTGACACGTATTCAAATGCGCTGTACAAGGTCAATACGACAGCCGCATACAGAATCACCGTGCCCGCCAGATAGAAAAGATCCGGACGCGGAAGTTTTGGATGAATGATCAAAACCGATATTCCGATAATCTGCACAAGGGTTTTCTTCTTCGCGATCCAGGACGCGGAGAAAACCGATTCCTGAACCAGCGAGTAGAAACGAAGAGCGGTAATCAGAATCTCCCGGAAGATGATGATTGCGGCCACCCATGTTTCCACATATTGATGATATACCAGGCCCAGTAATGCGGCGGCCACCAGCAGTTTGTCCGCAAGGGGATCCAGAAACTTTCCCAACGGGGTGATCTGGTCGAATTTCCGGGCGATAAATCCATCCAGCGCATCTGAAACGGATGCGATGATGAATACGGCAAAGGAGATGATCTCCTTGTTCTCCATCTCCGTAATCAGAATAACAAGAAAAATAGGAACCAAAACAATGCGAATTAAAGTGATGATATTGGCGAGTGTCATGAGAGGTTATTGTATACCGGAGGGGATCGAAATTCAAGATTGCGCATTCTTTTCACACAGTTTTCCAAAAGCTGATGCGGGCAGGGGCTCCCCCCCACCCGCATCCACAGGAATACAACTATGATTCCGTTTCCAATTGTTGAACACGGATTACGTTCGTACCGCTGACCGCTCGATCCGAGAAGAAATCCGGAGCCGGGTATATCGCCCATCGTCCCTTCTCTTCACACAATCCCGTACTCAGCAGGAGGAATTCATTCCCATCACCACGATTGAACACTTCAGCGGCACTCAGCACCACACGATACCCATCCACGGAACTGACAATCAGGAATCCCGTGGCAACGAATTCCGGACTGGTATTGATAAATCGATCCAGCACCGATGAAAGGCGCCTTCCGCTGAAATCATGGAAACCGTGAAATCCGCGACCACGACCGAAAAACACGCATGGGCTGGTGTCTTTTCCCGAAAATCCATCCAGGCTGCTGACTTCGCCCAGAAGAGTATCTTTCTTGAAAATCCTGATACGCTGGGAAACGACAAAGGGCATGTTGCGCCGGATCGGTATCGTCACCCGGGCTGACCGCACAATAATCCGGCTGGGAAGAGACAGATTGCGCACGGCAAAGAGATCGTCTCCGCAGACCAGCATCGAATTCTCCGGAATCGTTGGTATCCGCCGCGACTTGGAGGGGACAATTGGGGCCACACGGGTGGCGACCAGGATACGGTGAGGAATCCGGGCGTAAAATATCTCTCCCCAGGATACCAGCACGGCATGGCCCGCCTGATCCCGGATTTCCAGAAACAGGTCCGTGGGGGGAGGAAATTCTTTCCCGTTGTTTTTGTTTATTTTGAAGTCTTTCAGGATATCGAACAGAGAGTACCCTTCATAGCGATAGGCGCCGGTAAATCGTTTGCCGTATTTGTCCCAGCCGGCCTGGCGAACCGTTACGCTGCGCAGCGGAAGCTTTGTCAATTCCACCGGCCCCGGTGTGGCGATTTCCCCCTCCACGGATAGTGCGCTCTGTTTCAGTTCCACCGGTTTTTCCCGGCTGAAAAAGTCGTTATGAGCACCCTGTTCCTGATGCGCAACGGCAATGGAGCTGATTAAAAGCAGTGTAATCAACCATCCCAATGATCGATTCATCTGTACTTCCTGACATCCACTTCCGCGCCAAAGCTGATGGTGCGGGCGCGCATGGGAAACCCGGGCTCGGAAAAGTACACCTCATCCAGCAGATTTTCCGCCTTCAGATAAATCGCGAATCCCTTGAACCGCTTTTCAAGTTTCATGTGAACCGTGGTATACGCGGGAATATCGATTACCTGAAAGGGCGGCGCCTTGCCCAGGTGAGCCGTGGAGGCGGATACGGATACGCCCCAGATCCCCAGTGAAAAACCGCTGAATGGGCCGAATCGCACAAACGCGTTGAACTGGAGATCGGGAACATAATCCAGAGATTCCCCCGTATCCAGGTCTTCCGTATGCAACCATGTGAATCCCGCGTGAGCCTCCCCCCATGGACAACGCCTGGTGATTTCGCTTTCAAATCCGTAGATCTCCGCCCGGCCCACATTCTGGTAGTTTCGGTATCCGTCCAGTCCGCGGTATGACTGGATCATGTCGCGGATACTCTGAAAAAACACGGATGCATTCAACCCCAGGGAGCGGTCCAGAGAGAAGCCCAACTCAAAATTGGTGCCGATTTCAGAGGTGAGATCCGGATTCCCCGAAGAGGTGCTGTACAGCGATTTCATCGAAGGGAAACGGGTCTTATTGGAAAAAGAAACGTGAAACGCCATATCCTCATGGGGCATGAACTTGACCCCCACAATGGGATTCAGCCTGGTTTCGGTTTCGCCATTGTCCTTTTTAAGGGCATCCATGCTAATCCCGCCAACCAGTCTCCAGTACGTTCCCAGATCCAGATGATCCTCAATGCCGACGGAAAAGATACTGCGGTGAAACTCTTCCCACGGGTCGCCCACATCGCCCTGCTGTCTCGAAACGCTGTCGCTGAAGTTGAGGCTGAATTTCAGGGTATTGCTTTCCGAAATAGAGTAATCTCCGGAAACAATGGCTCCCTTGCTGTGGTTCTTGTAAGTGGACTCCCACTGCACGTCCTGAAGGTCCAGGTTTTTGTACTGGTCCAGGACATTGAAATGACGCACATAGTAGGTCCGGACTTTCAGGATTCCCCGTTCCGTCAAGGGAAAGGTGCCGCTCAGGTTCAACTGCAGCCGCTGCCAGTCGGTAAAACGCCAGATCCTCGCCTTCAGGTATTCCGTGGCCGCGGGAATCCCGTATTCCGAGGTGTTGTACATGACCTGGGCCATGATTTCACTGTTTTCAGAGGGAGAAAAATAAAATTTTCCTGAGAAGTTTTTCCGGTTCCAGTCACTGTTTTCACGCAGTAATTTTTCGCCGCTTTCTTTTGTCTCGAATCCCCCTGAACTGTCCAGTGTCGCGTTGGCATACATGGCGAATCGTTCCCATGCACCTCCCGCTGACGCGTTAATGAAATGGGTCGCGTTTTCCGAAAGGTTCCCGTTCAGAGTGAAAAACGGCTGGTCCGGCCGCAGGGTCACTACGTTTATGACTCCGCCAAGATTATTGGCGCCATACAGGACCGAACTGGCGCCCTTGATGACCTTGATCGATTCCACACCGGATGTGGAAATGGTTTTCAGATCGAATGAGTTGAAATAGGGCTCGTAAACCGGAATTCCATCAAGCATGAGGGTCATACGGTTGCTGCTGAGTCCGCGAACCATGATTCGTGATTCGTTTTTGTTTCCATCCGTAGCGAATGCTCCGGCCGCCATGTGGATCACATCCGCCATGTGATGTGGCGTCAGGGCCTCAATGGTAGCCCTGGGAATCACGGAAGTCCGGGAAAGCGGTGTCTGAGCGGGTGTTTTGCCCGTAACCACCACCTCTTCGATGATGGTTTTCTGTTTCTGCTGTTTCTTTTCATCTTTACCGGTATCCCCATGAATCGCCACAGGCAGAGTGAGAGAGATACAGAGAAGCAATTTGAAATAAAATGGTAAGCGCATGGCATACCTCCTTTTCAAGATTGGAAGGCGGGGCCGTTTCCAGCCCGACCCTGTCGGTCAGAAGGCATAGATGCCATCCCTGAGATGGCGTCCTTAGCCTTTCGGACTCGGAGGGAAAAAATAAAATATCATGTTTCGTTGAGTTTGTAAACTGGTAAAATCATGGGGTTCGCGCAAGGGCGATCACATGTACACGCGCGCCCGCATCCTTCATTACCTGGGCGCAGGCGCGCACCGTACTTCCGGTAGTCACCACATCATCCAGAAGAATCACGGTTTGGCCCGCCACCCTTTTCGCCTTCACCCGGAAAGCGCCGCGGAGATTTTTCATCCGCCCCGGAAAACTGAGTCCGGCCTGAGGGGGCGTGGTACGATTTTTTTTCAATGCCCCGGTTCTCATGGGAATTCGATGCAATCCGGAATAGATCCTGCACAGTTCCAGCGTGGGCGAGTAATCCCTTTTTCGTCCCGGATCCTCCGGGACAGGCACCAGCACGGGCTTTTTCCCTCCGCAATCCGGCGGAGCCGGTAGAAGGCGGGCCAGGAATCGCGCAAGTTTCATATGTCCGTTGTACTTATATCGCAGGATCGCCTCTCGAAAAACGCCTTCATAGGGAGCAAACATCAATGCGGTTTCAAAGGGCGGTGGTCTGAGACGACAATTCCCGCAAAGGTCGGAGGGATCCGCTAAAAAGTTCCCGCATCTGGGGCATACCGGGCCATTGTGGGGACGAATGTCCTGCATACAGCAACCGCACAGCAGCCTTTCAGCAGGGTCAATCAACGGATTTCCGCATATCACGCATTCAGGGTGATATAGAAAAACCCGGAGAAGATGAATGAATCGTGGAACATTCATTCGACCGGAAAAAAGCCGGGGCCTGAATCGCCCCGGCTTTTTTTACGGATCAAACCGTTTATTTCGCTCTTGTTTCGTCTACTGGAAAAGATGCGTGTTGGGGCCATTTGATGGGCTTTTCAGATATTTTTTTCATCAGGAATTCAATAGCGGTCATCAGTTGATTGTCCCTCCCCTCCCGCATCGCTCTGGCTTCGATATCCACTTCCATGTCCGGTTTGACACCAACATTCTCCACAACCCAGTTCCCATCCCTGTCATAGATCCTGTAATCCGGAGCGGTCAATCCGCCTCCATCCAGAAGGCCGAGAAATTGGGAAACACCCACCAGTCCACCCCAGGTACGGGTTCCGATAATGGGGCCCAGCCCCATGAGGCGGAACTGACGTGGCAGCATGTCGCCGCCGGATCCAGCCTGGCGGTTGGTCAGGAGCGCCATGTGCGAGCGCGGCGCGTAAAAGGGAGAAGTCTGGTCCTTTGAATGGCGGCGGGTCCAATAGGAGTGAGGCGCATTGGCCAGCCGTTTGAGAAAGACAACGGGATCCAGCCCCCCACCGTTGAAACGGCCGTCCACAACGATCCCTTCCTTACGGGTCTGGGTGAAGTAATACTTGGGGAACACCATTGCCGAACCATTATACGTATCGGGAAGGTGGAGGTAACCGAGTTTGCCGTTGGAAAGTTTTTCAACGGTTCTCCGGTTCCGTTCCACCCAGTCCGCGTAGCGCAGATAATTTTCGGATGAAACGGGAACAACGGTGATGATTCGGCTGCCTTCAAACGAAGGTTGACTGTTGATCGTCAATTCAACGGGCTTCCCGGCCAGGTCTACAAAGTAACTGAATATGTTTCGTTTCGAGGTGACCTTCTCGCCGTTTACCTCCAGAAGATAGGTTCCCTCCGCCGCATTCAACCCGGGGATTGCCAGTGGGGGAACCGCTTTGGCCGTCCACTCGGGCACATCCAGTACCCGTTGAATCCGCCAGAGACCATGAGTCTGATCCACTTTCCAGTCCACACCCAGCAATCCAACGGAAACACGATCCGCTTTGCGGAAACGATCTCCGCCAAACACGTAGGTGTGAGAGGTGTTCAGCTCGCCGATCAACTCGCCGATAATAAAACGGACATCCTGTCTACAGGTGGCACGATCCATCAGTCTTCCGTACTTTTCACCACAGGCCTTCCAGTCCAGTCCGTGCATTCCGGGCTCATAGTAGAAATCACGTTCCATACGCCATGCTTCGTCAAAAATCTGGCGCCATTCCCTGCGCGGATCCAGTTTCATGCGTAATCCGGACAGTTCTATGGGCTTTCCCTTGGATTTCCGCGCGGAAACCGGAAGGACGCCCACTGAACGACTCTGACGGTAGATGAGGGATGACCCATCCGCTGAAATGGAAAAAGAGGACACCTTCTGGATCACCGACGAGGATTTCTGATTCTTGAAAGAAAACGCCATCAGATCACGGGAACCATATCCACGGAATTCAAATCGGTTGAAGTCCCCCTTTTCTCCATTCAGGTAGAAGAGATCGCCCTTTGCGACGGCAAGGTCCCGGTAGTTGGATCCGGGAAGGGGAAATACTTCCAGGCGATCCGCGATCCCCTCGAAATCGATCACACAGCCGGCCTTTTCGTCTTTTCCGGGAACGGGTATTACGGGTTCCGGAGATACCCCCTTTCCTGGAAAGAGGGCCGGGGCGTCCTTTCTGAGACTCAAGCTGAAGATTCCGGCCGCGTCCTTGTAGACCATTTCCCACTGGAAATCGCAGTAAACGGGATTGAAAAACCGGTTGGACACAAAAAACAGCCGGGTTCCATCCGCTGAAAACACCGGATTGAAATCATTGTAGCGGCCATTGCTGACGCCATGATTTTTCCCGGTTACAGAGTCATGGATATAGAGCTGATATACCAGCTCCTTATTCATCTTCGAGTACGCCAGATAGCGGCTGTCCGGAGACCATGCGAAATCATAAATCGGTTTTTTGTCCAGAGACACATCCACGTGTTCATATTCAGCCTTATCCACGGTAGTGATTTTCCCGCTGGCCACATCAAGAATCCGGCAATGCAGGCTGTTGTCCGCGAAAGCGATTTTTCCACTGTCGGGAGACCAGCGGAGCGTATGACGATATCCGTTTTCATGCTTTGTTTTGGCCACAGGGGCCTTCTTCCCGGAGGGGTCCGCGATATATATCTCATTTTCACCGGACACGTCAGAAATGAATGCCAGCTGTTTCCCGTCCGGAGACCATACGGCATCCTTGTCCCGGGCACCGCAATTTTTGCTGATATTCCGCGTCACTCCGTCTTCCACACGAAGGGTGAAGACTTCTCCACGAGCCACGATCAGGGCGTTCTTTCCACATGGAGACAGTTCCGCGCTCGAAATGAACCGCTTCAGATCTCTGAAACGCGGGCGGGCTTCCGCCGCGTCTCCACGAATCGTAATGGCCAACTTGCGATTTTCGTTGTTTTCCGTATCCAGCAGCCAGATGTCTCCGCCCACTTCGTATACAATGCGCTTTTCTCCGGCACTTGCGCGGCGCACATCGTACTCACGATGACGGGTCACCTGTTCGGTACTACCGTTCTTCGTGTGATATCGGAAGATGTTCAGGACTCCGTCACGATCCGACGTGAAGTACACATCCTCACCAACCCACATGGGAGAGCGATCCGTTCCGTCAAAATTACTGATATTCTTTTCCGTCAGGCTGTTGAGATCAAACAGGTAAATCTCCTGCGCCCGTCCGCCACGATACCGTTTCCATGTGCGATCTTCACGCTGGGTCTTATTGTAGGCGATCTGTTCGCCATCCGGGGAATAACTTCCGGCACCGGCTTCGGGCATCGGAAGTTCTTCCAACCCCGTGCCGTCCATTTTGATCAGGAAAAGTCTTTGGAATCGACTATAGCTGTTTCGTGATGAGGCAAAAAGAATACGGTCGCTCTGAGCATTCCAGCCCAATACCTGGTCATTGCCCGGATGCCAGGTGACCCGGCGGATCTGGCCCCCATGAATATTCATCACATATACATCGGCATTTCCGTCGTATTCGCCGGTAAAAGCGATCCATTTTCCGCATGGGGAAATGCGAGGGAACCGTTCCGCCCCGTCATGAATGGTCAGGCGCACGGCTTCGCCGCCGCTTACGGGCGCTTTCCAGATATCCTCCCCGGAAACGAACACAACGGTGTCACCCTGGATATGCGGGAATCGTTTGAGCGCGTCCGGGTGGTTCGTTTTGTCCGCCTTCAGGGGCAGAACCAGTATGACAAGAGCAATCAAAATGATCCCCACGCTCCGGAATGCGAATGCGCGGGGATTTCTGGTGAATTCAAATCCTGTACTCATAATTCCTCCTCAATCCTTATGATTAATGAATATGCGATTCCTTCATTGTCCGGAAGTTCAATGTGTCCGATCAGCAGGGATAATCAGGGAGATGGAGATCTGCTGTGCTTGAATTCATCAGTGAGGGAATATCCCAAGATTGCAACCGACCTCCCGGACTATGGAAACGCTCAATGTAAGATACGTTTACCGGGCGGACAAGGTTCAGATTTCAGGACTATGAGATTCGGATCCCGAATCTGGTTCAGGATCCGATGATCTTGCGGATCAGTCGCTGGACAAGCGGTTTTTTTCGGGTTGCGCTCGGTCGGTTTTCCTGAGGCGGTGGCGTAGCGGGTCGCCGCGCCGCCGGACGTGGTTTCTGCCCGGAGGGACCCGATGCGTTTCTGGGTATCGTTTTCTGACCGGAAGAGCCCGAAGTGTTGCGGGAACGGGGATTCGAACGTTGACGTTCCGCGGGTACCGGTTCATTTGCGGCAGACGTACGCCTGGCCTTTTGCCCCTTGGGAACGCTTCTCTTCCCGGAAGGAGATTGATTCGGTCTTCTTTTATTCTGTTGCGCGCTTCCCCCCCTCGCTGGTTGAGAAACTACCTTTTTCCTGGATTGGCTTCGATTTCTCTGGCTTCTCAGTGAAGATTGTCCACTGCGGCTTCCTCCCCGGGAAACGGATGCTCTTGACTTCCTTCTCTCCCTGAATTCGCGATCCGATCCCCGGCTTCTCACCAGAAGGGAGTCTTCCACGGGTTCCGTGGGAATCTTCATGCCGATAAATTTCTCTATGGCATCAAGGTTGAAGATGAAATCGTCGCAAGCAAGGCTGATGGACTTCCCGCTTTTTCCGGCTCTGGCGGTACGCCCGATCCGATGGACGTAATTCTCGCTGTCACCGGGCAGATCGTAGTTGAAGACCAGTTGAAGGCCCTCCACATGGAGTCCCCGCGCGGCCACATCCGTGGCCACAAGGATCGGAATCCTTCCTTCCTTGAATTCGTTGATGATTCTCAAACGCTTCTTTTGAGGAAGGTCTCCGATCAGGAATTCACTTTCATATCCATTGGCACGAAGGTGAAAGGATACACGTTCAGCTTCATGCTTGGTGTTGGTGAAAATCAGGGAGTTTTCCGGCTTGTCCCGCTTCAGAATACCCAGCAGCAGCGGAAGCTTTTCGCGGTGGCCCACGTGGTACATGATCTGGGTGATCTTGTCCACCGTCACCTGCTCCGACTCAATTTCCACCTTCTCGGGCCTGTTCATGAATTCGCTTGAAATGGACCTGGCCTGATACCCCAATGTCGCCGAGAAGAGCATGGTCTGGCGTTGTTGGGGTGGCAGCATTCGCCGCATCATGCGTCGGATATCCGGAAGAAATCCCATATCAAAAAGACGATCCGCTTCATCAATGACCAGGATCGCCACCTTGCTGAAACTCAGTTTCCCGGATCCGTTCAGATCCAGAAGGCGGCCTGGAGTGGCAATCATAATGTCCACATTGCGTCGGATCAGCGTCTCCTGCGTCTGGTATCCCACGCCGCCGTAAAAACAGCCGATTACTAAATCCAGATGCGCACCGATCTCTTTCGCGTCATTTTCAATCTGCACCGCCAGTTCTCTCGTGGGCACGACAATCAATGCTTTTCGCCCCTTCATTGCGGGCTCTGACAACAGACGTTGAAAAATGGTAACAAGGAAAGCCGCGGTCTTCCCGGTTCCAGTCTGGGATTGAACGGTCACATCTCTGCCCTTCAGTGTAATGGGCAGTGTGGATGCCTGAACGGTCAGGCATTCGGTAAATCCAACATCCTCTATCCCGCGCAGTATTTCTTCTTTCAAGTTTAATTCAGTGAATTTCATATTTTTTTTCCTGGTTTGATCCCCGGTCTCCTCTCATTGTATTTCCAAGTATTCATCACGTATGATTTTGTCGGGAAAATGATCGGAAGGTTCAGTTTCATTTCGAATCAAGCATTGATTATAGCACTTGCCGGAGGGGAACACAAATCCGGCTCCCGGATCCGTATATTGTAACCGCTTCTGATTCCACTATACACAGGAAACGAAAGATACATGAATGAGGTCCTCTGTGCTTCGGCATCCGTCCTTCATTCGGATACGGAGTATTCGCTGGACCCCTTTTCCCACGGGTAAAACCATCACTCCCGGATTCCCCAGCTGCTGTTCCAGAAGCGTGGGCACCGCTTCCGGCGCAGCGGTAACCAGAATGGCATCAAATGGCGCCGCTTCGGGCCATCCTTCCCGGCCATCCCCCACCTTGAAAGTAATGTTTTCGAGTTTCAGCGTTTCAGTCAAGATTTTCCTGGAAGTTGCGGCCAGCTTCGGGATCCGCTCAATTGTAAATACACTCCCGGCCAATTCCGCCAGCACAGCCGTCTGATAGCCGGAACCGGTTCCGATCTCAAGTACCCTCTCATGTCCGGACAACGCCATCAACTCCGTCATATAGGCAACGATATAGGGCTGTGAAATGGTCTGTCCCTGCCCGATTGGAAGGGGGCCATCGGCAAAAGCCCGGTTGATTTCGAGTTCCGGGACAAACAGTTCCCGGGGAACACGACGCATTGCGTCTAAAACACGCGGGTCATGAACACCCCGTGCCACAATCTGCTGATCCACCATCCGCAGCCTGGGACCATCCATGTCATGGGCCATATTCCAATTGTACCTTAAAAACGGATATTAACCCACAGCAGCCCCAGCCGGAAAGGGTGTTCTCAACCCACTGTTATCAGGGTTTCGGATTGATCCTCAAAATCCACCAGTCAGCGGGAGAAAGCGGATGGGACAGGACCTCCCGGAAATGAGTGTAAGACTCGGGGCTGACGGTATCCATGGGAACGTCCAGTGACCACTCCACGTGAAATTCCCCTTTTTTCTTTTCAGAGAACCGCTGAATAAAATGGGCGTTTCTTCCATGCAGATCGATCTCCGGCCCGGCATATTCCATTATGACCGGATCGGTGCACTCCAGATCCAGAGAGACCTTGAAATGAAGGGGATGTGCCAGCTTCAGGGCTGTTTCGCGTTTCTCCGGACCGATCAGGCGACGGGTCAGCATCGGTACTTCGGGCTGCCTGAAAGAGAGGATTTCATGCGAAAATTCCTCTCCGGAAAGAGACTTCACCTTCAGACGTGCGCTCATTGAATGGACAGTCACTTCCTTGATCTGTTCCACTTCGAATTGGCAGAAAGGAATCACACCATGCGCGAACCGGGTAATAAATTCGTCCGGATCCTCCAACGCCGACGGGTAATCCATAAAGCCGCCGGACACCTTCAATTCGATGAATCCGGTGGATTCCTGCTTCCGGAGCCGGATTTTCCCCGTGATTTCAACGCCATGATCCTCCGCGTTCAGTGTGTCCAGTGTGCGGAATGAATCCGCGGCCACGTCATACACCGGCTCACCGGCTCGCTCAACGGGGAACAGCCCCTTCATGTGACCGGTGGGATCCAGGTATAATTTTTTCTTACCGGGAGCATCGATTTCAATCAGGAAACCGTCCCATTGAGGCAATACCGGTCCCTCCGCATCCATCCATCCCCGGCATAGCGCCAGCAGGTGGGGATTGAGTCCCGCATGCTTCAGTGCCACAACCCCCAGAAGCGCCCGTTCCATGGCTGTCGCGCTGTGTATCTGATAAATTTCCGCCAGTGAGCGTGATTTCCATCCGGAAAGTTCAGGTCCCACGGCGCAGAGATCCGTCGTGTCATTCATCCATCTGGATATTTTCACCAGCCGCTCCGCATCGGAAATCGTGTGGGAAATCGATTTCTTCAAACACTTGACCGCATCTTCCGGCAGATCCCCCACTTCCGGGATAGCGGAAAATACAGACTTCCAATTGGAATTTTCCCCCAGGAAAATTACGGGGGAAACGTTCCGCGTCATTCCGATTTCCCTGGTAAGGGGTGGGATATCCTTCAACGTCCAGGTCCACGATTGGGTGCCCTTATCCCGGGATATCGTCGGCATGAGTTCGTTTGTGGAGGAAAAATGCAGTTGCCGCTTCCCCTGCGCCACGACACGAATACGCAGATGATCGATGGGCAGACGTTCCGCCAGATTTTCACGCGCGAAAAATCCCGGAGCGAATCCGGGTTTTGTGGTAATCCGATATGAGAGTTCAACCTGTGCCCCACGCTCAAGTCCAGTGTGGGTCACCACCATTTCACGAAGATGGGAAAATCCCGGCTGATTGTGCGCGACCCTGGGAAGAACCGGATTCAGTGCGTTCCCGGGCAGACTCACCCGTTTTCCGTCCTTCATGGTTGTTACGGACTGGATTGAATCCAGTTGTTGAAATTCCGGATTGAAAAGGATGAATGTTTCTCCAATACGCCGGGTGGCGAAGTGGGAATTGTATTTAAACACATGGTGATAGTCTCGAATCCAGGAGCCATCCTCGTTCAACGTGAAGGTGATCTCACGACTGAGATATCTCCCGTCATATTCCCCGGGAGGAGCCGCGTGCACCGTGAATCCAGCCAGCAAAAGCAGCGTCAACATCCAGCGTTTCATCGGGCACCTCCATTGCGGAATACCAGTTTCGCCCCTTCAGGCTTTTTAAACTCCAATACGCTGTCCCGTACACCCGGCCAGTCCTCCGGCTGATATATCCGTTTCTTCAACCGGATCTCCTTGAAAATTGTAACCCGGTTCCCCTGACTTGAAATCTTCCCTTTGAAATCCGCCCCGCTCCCGGAGACCACCTGAAATTGGGGTTTAAAAACCATCTGCATTCTCCCTGGCAGTCGGATCGTTTCAGTGACCCTGACCCATTGTGAGCAGCGGGTCCGGAAGGGGAAATTCCTCTTCTTCACCTGGGTTCGGAGTCGATTGAACACCATTGCATCCGACAGCGGCAAACGAGATGAAAGCGGACTCAGGAAGGAATATCGCTTCCCCCTGATCAGCGCTTCCGGTACATGGAGGCGGAATGTCACCTCCATGGGAGATGACAGATCCCCGGTGTCCGTATGTTCGATCCCGGTGATCCGGATCCGCGGATCCTGACGACCCAGCATCATCTTTTTAAATGCGGAGGATTCATGGATAAATCCGGATCCCAGGTAGCGACGCAGGCGTGAATCGCTCTGGCCCTCCGCCGTAATCTTCACCGTGGCGATCAGCCCTCCCTTCTCGTCGATCCGGGAATCGATGGCATAGTGAAGGTAGTGCTTTTCCGGAGGACTGATGGGAGTGGACATTAAATCCGCGCCCTCGGGAATTCCCATCAGGTATTCCTGCTGCTGCTCAGCGGAAGACCACAATTCGCGGACTCCGGGCACCCATGTGGGATCCAGAAGATGATATTTCCCATCCATTTTCACAACCGTCACGCTGTGATTGAACTGATCCGCGGGAATCCGGTCGATACGCGATCCCGCCATTGTCATGGCCGGGTATGAGGTGAATCCCGCCGCACGGAGCATGGTGACAAGCATTCCGGCCTTGTCCTTGCATACGCCGCATCGATCCAGGAAGGTCATACTGCCCGGATGCAGGGTGAATCCTTCTCCATCCCCCATGGATATGCCGGAATAGCGGATCTCCTCCGCCACCCAGTGAGTCAGTCGTGAAATCTTTTCCCACGGGTCCGAAATACCCGCGACAATTTCATTCACCTTCTTTGTGATCTCATCGTTGGTTTCAAAGGAACCGAAATCTTCGTTTACCCCGTGAAACCACAGAGATTTCGCCTTCCAGTCCGGGGAGGTGGAGAGCAACAGCTTGGGCGCGACATCGGACATGGATACCTGACCCGGCTCCCGCTTGATGGGCCGAATGTCCTTCACTTCCCAGAGGTAGTGTACGTTTTCTCCCTCCACCCTGGAAAAATGGCGCGCGTTCCCGTTGTAGAATTCGAACTGCAATCTCTTTTTCCCGGGCAATGTCACCTCGTAACACTTCCGTTGAATGGGATGTGAGGCATAGAAGGGAACGATGTCATAGAAATGCCCTTTCATGGGAGGGATATAGCGTGCGTCGTGATCCCCCGGATCTTCCTGATGGAGGAGCGCATAGGTGAAACCCTTGCGATAGTACTTGATTTCCAGACCCTCTCCGGGAAGAAGTCGGCCAACGGTAAGCATTTTTTCCCTTGCCCCCCAGTATATGGCTCGCGCCGGCGCGGGGTAATCACGAATCAGGGACACATCCAGGTCCGTGGTCTTCCCATCGGCATGAATCACCCGGGCCGAACGGATATCCACGTAGGCGGACTGGGGATCGTATCCGAATGTCATGACTTTCAACTCAGACGCGCCCGCCGGTGTCAACACTTTGTACAGGAGAGTCTGGTTGACGTGACTGAGTCCCGTATCCATGACCTGAACTTTCGTATGATCCAGCACCACCATGTACGCGAAACCGGGAAAATCACCGGACGTCCCCGCTTCGCGAATCAGGCGTATTGAATCCGGCTCACCGGCATGAAGAGAGAGGGCCAGGATCAGGGCCAGGCCACCATTGATTAGGGTTCTTCGCATGAATACCTCCGAAATTATGGAACACTGGAAAACTATATTGATACGACTTTCACGCTGAATGGTTTCAATCCATGCCAAACGCTTCTTTTTCATCTCCCCGCCTGATATAATACACCCGTGAAAAAGATAGCCCCATTTCTGTTAATACTCTGCGTTTTCTGTCTGCCGCTTCACCTGCAGAATGAAGAAAGAGGGGATGCGTTTGCCCTGGCTCATGCCAATCCGCAGGAAATTCCCATTGAAACCGAAGGGAATATGCAACCCTCTCAGGTGGATGATGACGATTTCCTGTATGACCCGGAAATGATTTCAAGGAAACTCTTTCAGAAGAAACTCCCGCCTCTTCCCGGCAAACGTAAAATCGTCTGGTCTTTCCGGATGGCTTCCAGTGATCTTTTCCTATGATTCGTAAATACCCCTGGCACTTCGTTTACCTCATTTTCGTGGTCATCTGTTTGTCCAATATCTTTCAGAAACTTCAGTGGTCGTCACCCACGGACCAGATTCTCTGGCAGGAAACGGACCAGGGGCTGTTATGCAGAGACGCTCCGGACTCCGGGAACATCCTTCCCGGAGACATTCTATTAACCGTGAACAAATTCGTTATCCACGACCGCATCGATCTGTATCGGGTGATTGAACACCGGCATTACTGCCGGTACGAAATCGAGCGGGAAGGACTGCTGAAGATTGTCGGCATCGACATCCTGCGCACCTACACCCCCTTTACATATTATATCCTGGTTTTTTCCGGCCTGATCTTCATTCTTCTGACGCTGAACCTTCTGAACACGCAACTGGTCCATCTTAAGGAGGCCTCCGCTCCGCCCATATTTTTTCTTGTGAGTCTCTCTTTTTCCGGTCTGTTGATTTTTTCACCCACCGGCACGTTTCATATCCTCGACTTTGTTTTCCTTCTGCTTGACCGACTGAGTATGCTTCTCTTCCCCGCCTTTCTGCTTCACTTCGCACTCCTCTACCCTGCCAGAATATGGACATACAGACGATTCGGCAAAAGGATACTGCTGGCGCTGTATACCGTCCCCTCCACGATCCTTGGGTTGTATCTCCTCTTCATGATCCGCAATCTCTCTTTGCCGACACCCGGGGTTCTCTCCGGCATCATCTCCTATTTCCGTGGCGTCACGCACATCTACCTGGTGGTATATCTCCTGATTTCCCTGGCACTGCTGGCCCGTTCGAGCCTGATTCTGGCCACACGCCGTAGGCAACGAAGATTCCTGATCAGCCTGGGAATGACCTCAATCGGCTTGCTTCCCCTCATGCTCTCCCCGCTCTTTCCGTCAGCCACCCATCGCGCGCCATCAATTCTCGCGGTTTTTCTCCTGTTCATGACGGCCCTGGCTCCCGTCGGCCTGGTGGTGAACCTCAGCAAGCGACGCTTCACGGATATTCAGACCATCATCCGAAAAACACTTTCCGTCTCTTCGGTATTCCTCTTTATTTTCGGTATTTTCTTTTTCCTCGGCATCAATATCGAGCAGAACAAATTCATGGGAATCTTCTGGTCCATCGCGGCCATTCTCACTGCCGGGTACCTGTTTAAACCCATTGAAGCCACGGTACAGGGCTACTTTGAACGCATTTTTTACAAACGGGCCTACACCTTCAAGCGTAAACTGCGCGACCTGATCCAGTCACTGCAGGGAGAACGCAACCTCTCGGAGCTGTCACGAAATTTCCTGGAGACCATCAACAGCGGCTTCTCACTGCGCAACTCTTCCATGCTGATCTATTCCAGAAAAAACATCTTCTACTCCCTGCCGGGGCAGTCGAAACTCCTCCTCTCCAAGACCATCCGCGATGAACTCTTCCGCAGGGATCACCTCGTGGTCACGTCCACTCAGGAATATTCATCTCGCTTTCCAAAGGACGCAAAAACCCTCAAACCAATGGGATATTATCAATTCCTCCCGTTAAAAACGGCGGACAAGCTGACGGGTGTCGTGGCCATCGGATTGAAGGAGGACGGCACCTATCTGTCCATTGAAGACTGGGAGCTCCTGCTCAACATCGCCCAATCCCTCTCTCTTTCCGTGGAAAACGCTTTTCTATATTCAGAACTGAAAACTCAACTTGAAGAGATCAACTGGCTGAAAGAATTCAATGAAACCATTATTGAGAACCTGAATTTCGGTATCGTCGTGTTGTCCAAGCTGAATATCGTGTTGAGCTGGAACCAGTTCATGGAGGAGAAATTCAGTATTTCCCGCAGGGATGCCATGAACCGGAAAGCGTACCGGGTACTGGGAAACTCTCTCTGGAAACAGATTCTCCCACGAAAATCCAGCCGGATATCCACATTTCAGACCCGCATCCCCCTGGGTGGAGAGGACATGATGTTTGACATCAGCATCTCTCCTTTGAGAGACAATGCGGGAAAGATTACCGGAACCATTCTTCTTTTCGAAGATGTGACCGAGAAAATCCGTATGATGAACCAGTTGATCACCACTGAAAAAATGGCCTCCATTGGAATGCTTTCCGCCGGGATCGCCCATGAGGTCAACACCCCGCTGACTGGAATTTCATCCTACTGCCAGTTGATTCTGGATAATCCCGA
Organism: uncultured Clostridia bacterium; assembly: GCA_964449545.1. Lineage (GTDB taxonomy): Bacteria > Acidobacteriota > Aminicenantia > UBA2199 > UBA2199 > UBA876. The sequence goes on from CAYVBC010000004.1 coordinate 22,926, forward strand.
AGATCCTGAAAACATGAGTTTCCTGGTTCGCATCCAGGAACAGATTCAACGGGCGAACAAGATTATCCGCTCTCTCCTCGATTTTTCCAGGCAACAGGGCGAAGTCCCCCTGGAGATCGACCTGGACCGGGTGATTCAGGAAAGCCTCTCCCTGATGGAACATAAATTGAAAAAAAAGAATGTACGTATTGAGCGTGACATTCAGCTGACACGAAAATTTTATGGCTTCCAGACCCGCCTGCAGCAGTTGTTCATTAACCTGTTGATCAATGCCACGGACGCCGTGGATTCCTCCAGAGGCTGCATCCGCCTGACCGGCAGCAACGATGATGAGCGAATCACAATCACGGTCAGTGACAACGGCCACGGAATCAGTGATCGCAATATCGCCAATATATTTGATCCATTTTTTACCACCAAAGGCCCGGGAGAAGGCACCGGGCTGGGACTGTCCATCGCCTACAACATCGTGCGTGAACACTTCGGCGAAATGAAGGTCTCCAGTGTTAAAGACGAGGGAACCACCTTCACAATTATTTTTCCCATTCAAAACCCCCTGCGGAGAATAACACTATGAAACGGAAAACGATTCATCTCGTTGATGATGAAAGCATCATCCATGAGATCTTTCAACGCATATTCAAGGACGAGGAATACGAACTGATCATTTCGGAAAACATGAGCCAGGCCGTGTCGAACCATTTCCCGGAAGTGGATGTGGTAATCATGGATCTCATGATTCCAGGAACCTCGGGAATCGAAATCTTCAAGCAATTGACCAAGACGGATCCGGCCATCAAGGTGATTTTCCTGACCGCCTACGGGACCATTGAATCCGCCATAGAGGCCATCAAGCTGGGAGCGGTGGATTACCTCCAGAAGCCGTTCAACAACGTGGAACTGCGCCATAAAATCGATCGCGTCATCAAAGAACGCCAGGTGAAGAAAGAAAATATCCGCCTCAAGAAGACCCTGAATCAACGATTCTCTTTTTCCAACATCATCGGGAACAGCCAGGCGCTCAAACACACCCTTGAACTGGTGGAGAATGTGGCGCCCACCCATTCCACAATCCTCATCACCGGTGAGAGCGGCACGGGAAAGGAATTGATCGCGAAGGCGATCTTCAGCCATTCTCACCGCCGCAACAACCCGTTTTTCTCTTTCAATTCGAGCAACATTCCATCCACTCTCTTCGAGAGCATCCTGTTCGGGCACAAGAAAGGATCTTTCACCAGCGCGCATATGGATAAAAAGGGGATTTTTGAAGAGGCGGACGGGGGAACCCTCTTTCTCGACGAGATCGCGAACCTGGATACTGAGACCCAGGCCAAGATTCTGAGGGTCCTTCAGGAGAAGGAGATTCAGCCTCTCGGTGGCAGCCGTGCATTCAAGGTGGATGTGCGCATCATCGCGGCCACCAATGTGGATCTCATGGAAAAAGTCAGGTCCGGTCAATTCAGAGAGGATCTCTATTACCGTCTCAATATCATCAACATCCATCTTCCGCCATTGCGGGAGCGCCTTGAGGACATCCCCCTTCTCGCGGATCACTTCATGAAAAAATACGCGGATGAAAACGAAAAACCCACCATGAGAATGGATCCGGATTTCATACGGACCCTGATGGAATACCGGTGGCCGGGAAACATTCGCGAACTGGAGAACTCCATTCAACGTGCCGTTATACTGGCACAGGGAACCACATTGCGGGCTGAAAACCTGCCCCCGGAAATCAATTCGCCAACCATCGAGGACTCTTCTCTGGGGATTGGAAATTTCAACGACCAGATCAATGCGTATAAACGTCGATTGATCATGGAAGCCCTTAAAAAGCATGACTGGGTTCAGAAACGAGCGGCCGAGTCGCTGCAGTTGAAACCCACTACGCTTTCAGAATTGATCAAACGCCTACACATCCAAAAATGACTACATTAACACTTCACCGTCTGTTGCAAACGTCCGGATTCGACAGCCGTCGCAGAATCCGCCAGGCCATCGCTGATGGCGAATTCACGGTAAATGACGAGGTGATCACCAACCCTACACATCCTGTGGATCCGGAGCGTGACGAAATCCGCTACCAGGGTCGACGCCTGAAACTGAAGGTTGAACCCCTTGTCTATTTCCTGCTGAACAAACCCGTTGGGGTGGTTTCCACCCTTTCCGATCCGGCGAGAAGAAGGTCGATCACCGACCTGATCGGCGGAATCCGGGAAAGGGTTTACCCCGCGGGTCGCCTTGATTTCAATTCGGAAGGTCTCATCCTTCTCACAAACGATGGCGATTTCATGAAATTCATCATCTCTCCGGCAAGCCTCATCCCCAAGGAGTACCTGATCAAGGTCCGGGGCAATCTGACCAATGAAATCCGGGAAAAATTGCTGACAAAGGGAGTGCACATCGAAGGCAGTCGAATCCGCCCCTTGAAAATTGAGCATGTCCGCAGCACCCAGGGTGGCCATTGCTGGCTGAAGGTAACGATTACGGAAGGGAAGAAACACATTGTCAGAAAGCTTTTTCGCTATTCCGGCCATCCGGTGGAGCGCCTGCGAAGGCTGTCCATCGGTTCTTTTCACCTCAAGGGAATCCCCACCGGACACTGGAAAGAGATTCCGCCCAGTGACGTGGAAGCGTTCCGCAAACGGTACGCGGTCTCTCACCCGAAGAAACCGCGGCGCGTCAGGTAATCGTCGTCCCAGCGGGGATCACTGCGTTCTTCGGAATGACGACAATGCCGTCCACGATGTGATAAATGCCTGCGTCCCTTCGCGACTCATCTCCCCGGTAGTCAATATTCACGTGATCACCGATTCGGACGTTCTTGTCCAGAATGGTCCGGCGGATAAAGCAGTTCTTTCCGATACCGAGGGGAACCGTTGCCTTTGAATCGGGCGACTCGTATACGTCCGAGCCCATCATGATCACATGGTCCAGGTGGCTTCCCTCTTTGATGATGGAACGAATACCCACAATGGACTGTTCCACCCGGCTGCCCTCAATGATGGATCCATCGGATATCAACGCGTTGTGCATATGACAGTTTCTCACCTTGGATCCGGGGAGAAAACGGGCGTGTGTGAAGATCGGGTTCACTTCATCGTAAAAGTTAAACCGGGGCACCGGGTTCGCGAAGTCCAGGTTGGCATCGAAAAAAGAACGGATGGTTCCGATATCTTCCCAATACCCTGAAAAGACATAGGCATGAACCTTGTGGCGATGAATGGATGCCGGAATGATCCCCTTGCCGAAATCCTCACTGTCGTTCTCCTCCAGCAGCTTGACCAGGGTTTTGCGGTCGAAGATATAGATCCCCATGGAGGCCAGGAAATCCTCGTCATCATGATTCCCCGAAATCACGCCTCGCGGCATGCGCATGGAGTCGATCACCGCTTGATCCTTTGGCTTTTCCGCAAAAGCGGTGATCCGTTGCTGAGCGGAAACCTGCATGATGCCGAAACGGGAAACGGATTCCCGGGAAACGGGTTTGGTGGCAATCGTGATTTCCGCTCCTGATTCACGATGTTGTTGTAGAAATTCACCCAGGTTGATGCGGAACAACTGGTCTCCCGACAGAACAACCACTTGATCCGCGGAGTGGCTACGGATGTAATCCAGGTTTTTACGGACAGCGTCCGCGGTACCCTGGTACCAGTTTTTGTTCTCTATGGTCTGCTGGGCGGCCATGACCTGAACGAATCCCTTTGAAAACCCGTCGAATTTATAGGTTCCGGTGATGTGGCGATGAAGAGATTCAGTATTAAACTGTGTCAGAACGTAAATTTTCTTTATCCCCCAATGAAGACAATTGGAAATGGGGATATCGATCAGGCGGAATTTCCCGCCAATGGGTACCGCGGGTTTTGCCCTTTTCTCGGTCAGTGGAAATAAACGCGTCCCCTGGCCGCCCCCCAGAATCACCGCCAATGTACTTCTCATGATTCTCTCCCTGGCTCGAAAAGTGTTCCGTCTAATTCAGGAAGGGAATTTTCGAACACCAATAAATCATAGGAATCCCAACAGGGAAAGTCAAGAATGGAAATCAGAAGCGGTTACTTGCTGACGCGCTCGATGTAGGAACCGTCACGGGTATCAACCCGGATCACGGCACCCGCTTCAATAAAAGGCGGAACCATGATCTCCATCCCGTTGTCAAGGATGGCCGGTTTATAGGAGGCCTGAACCGTGGCGCCTTTCATTGATTTTTCCGCTTCAGCCACCGTGAATTCCATGGAAATGGGCGGGGTGATATTCAGCGGTCTTCCTTCAAAAAATTCAATCTGAAAAATTTCATTTTCCTTCAGGTAGTTGATCATGTCACCAAGGGCATCCTTGGTCATGGGCAGTTGCTCGTAGGTTTCATTATCCATGAAAACGTAAGTATCGCCATCCGGGTATGAAAAGGTGAACTCACGGGTCTCCATGACAACGCGATCCACTTTTTCACTGGAGCGAAAACGAAAGTCGCGTATGGAAAGCTCTTCAATGTCACGGATCTTGGTCTGCACAATGGCATTTCCCTTTCCCGGAGTGATATGCTTCATCTCCTCGACCCGATACAGACGGTCATTCATGCGAAGAATCATGCCCTTGCGAATCTGGGTTGCGGTTATCATTATTTTGCCTCCGGATTATTGCTGTGTTTGGGAAACACCGCGACGCGAATATTCATTTTACTACCATGGAAAGAGGAATAAAATGGAGCTGATGGGATTCGAACCCACGACCTTCTGAATGCCATTCAGACGCGCTCCCAACTGCGCCACAGCCCCATTCAGAAAAGGTATATACCACAATTCCCGGCGGAAATCAAACCGCTGTCCAAATCAAGAACCGGGGGTGAGACTTGCCGAAGACGCGTTGCTTCCATGATTTGTCAGGTAATCGTCCGTTCCCCTTGAAAACAAGTTCACCGATCCGGACCAGCGCTGTTCAGGATCACGGCTCTCCAATTCTCAGCGGAGGCCCGTATGGGATGGTCGATTGTGCTGCTGAACTGTTTTTAGTGGTATTCCTCATTGCCTATGGATTGCGGATAGGGTTCAGAAACACCGGTCAGGGAGTCAGAATCACTCCGGTGGAGATACGCCCATCGATGCGGACTTCCATGTTCACCTTCATCCTGACGTGGCGAACATACCGGGTGCGCCGGATCAATTCCATTTCCCGGATCACCGGCCAGCGAATAAACTCTTCCTCCGTTTCACGTCGGATGTGAAAATACCCCATTTTGAGGGAGATCATGTTGTGAAAGAAATGGCTTCCCTGGGAGGGATCCACGATAAAACCGGGCAGTCCGCTTTCCACCACGACGCGGGCCTGAGATATCTGGCTCCACTCCACGGGAATCCCCAACCAGGGATCATTGGTGCCCCACCGTCCGAATCCAATCAACAGAAAATGGGTATTCTCACCAATGCAGGCTTCGTTGAGTTCCCCCACTTCCGCGGCGATTTTTCGCGTATGCGCCGGGTCAAAGCCCTCCGGATCCACGTATATTATATCCCGCAGGTTGCCGATGATGCCATTTCCCATCGCCTGGCGGGATCGGCATATAATGTGATCCTCCGGCAGGGATTCAGTGGAAATTTCAAGACGTTCCTTTCCCGTTACCATGGGACGTATCTGCAGCAGGTGGAACTCCGGGCTATGGGCCGGATCTTCGCGGATATCCATGGCGAATTCCAGCTCCACATGAGATCCGAAAGCCTCTGCCCCCACCCGAAGGATCTCCCGGAGGATATCCGAT
>CAYVBC010000005.1:0-20524 GCA_964449545.1 uncultured Clostridia bacterium
CTCCTACAGTTCGGGAATATTTGCCCTACAGACTATTTGTGTCTTCCTACAGATGTCCCCTCCGCATGCCGTGCCCATACGTTCATGATGGGGGTGTTTGGGTCAGGGAATCAAGACTGTCTCCCAGCATCTCAAGGGCCAGCGGGTTGCCCGCAACGTGACGCAATGTCCGCTGGATGTATCGATTGTAACTGAGGTTGCCGCGGACATTGACCTGAAAACCGAAGGTCCCCAGGGCCTTGAGGTTGCGCTGCAGGGCGGTCAGGTGAAGCTGCTCCTGAGAGGGAATCAGCTTTCTTCGATCCAGATCGTTCAGGAATTCCGCGCGAAGCGTTCCCAGGTCCATGTAGCCATCCCAGGCGAAGGAAACCGTGTCGTAGGCGCGGGGTGCCCGGAGTGAGTCCTGGAAATCCACCAGGGCGATTTCGTCCCCCCGGATCATCATGTTCCGGGAATGGAAATCCCGGTGGGCGAACACCGGGTCCGCTTCAATGGCCTCCACCAGGCCGATCAGCCGGGCCTCCAGGCGGCGTGCCGCAACCGGGACCATGCGTCCGGAAGCGAAATTGCGGACGAAGAACTCCATCTCCCAGTGCAGGCGGTCATGGTCCAGTACGGCGGGTGTGGCTTCAACGGGGATGCCGGCCAGCTTCTCCAGCAGGTCCGCCACCTGCGGGAGCCGGAACCGACGTTCTCGGATCGTTCCCCGGGTGAACACGGGCTGCAGGCGCCGGTCGCCCAGATCCTCCTGGATCAGCGCCGTTTCCTCCAGAACCCGGAGGATCCGCGGCACATGGATGTCGTGGGCGCGATAGAGCTCGGTGAACCGGATGATCCTGTCGATGGATTCCGGCTCCGGAGCGGGATACACCATGGCCACCACGCTCTCTCCGTCCAGTTCCATGCGGAAGAAACTCCGCTGCGATGCTTCCGCGCGAATCTTCCGAATCTCCCGCGCCCCCGCCACCCGCTCCCGCAACCACGCTTTCATGCTCCTGATTCTACTCCATTCAACCACCTTGAACAAGAATTGGCGGCAATTGCCATGGGCGGGGATGTCGGGTAGAATGGGGGCATGATTGTGATGGGGTTTGAGTCCTCCTGTGATGAAACGGCCGTGGCCATTGTGGAGCGTGGTGAAGGGGAAAACCGCGTTCTGGCTGAGCGGATCAAGTCGCAGGTGGATCTGCATGCCCTGTACGGGGGCGTGGTTCCCGAGATCGCGTCCCGCAGCCATTACGAGGCCATTGATATTCTGGCGGAAGGCGCGCTGAAAGACGCCGGAGTCACGATGGACCAGGTGGACCTGTTGAGCGTGACCGCGGGTCCCGGACTGATCGGTTCCCTGCTGATCGCCCTTTCGTTCGCCAAGGGGCTGGCATTCCGTACCGGGATTCCCCTGGTGGGCGTGGATCATATCTCCGCCCATATCGAGGGCGCTTTCATTGAATCCGACCCCCCGCGATTTCCCCACCTGGCCCTGGTGGTTTCCGGCGGCCATACCTCTCTTTTCATGCTGGAATCCCGATTTGATCGCCGCCTGCTGGCCCGGACACGGGACGATGCCGTGGGTGAAGTAATGGACAAGGTGGCCCGCCATTTCAACCTGGGGTACCCAGGGGGTCCGGTGCTGGACCGGATGTACGATCCGGAACGGAACCGGGATTTTTCATTTTCATTTCCAAGAATGAGTGACGGGTCCGCGGATTACTCCTTTTCAGGATACAAGGCCGCGGTGCTGCGCCTGGCCCGGAGTCGCGACATGGGGCCGGACCACCCGGATCTTAGGGGGCTGGTTTCTTCCCTGTTGTTTTCGCTGGTGGAATATCTGGTTTCCTCCCTGGTGCGGGCGGTGGAAGGGAATCCCCAGGTACAGTCCGTCGTCGTGGCCGGTGGCGTCAGCCGCAACAGTCTGCTGCGCAGCCGTCTGAAACAGGTGTTTTCAGACCTGAAAATCCCGGTATTGCTGCCGGAACCTCAATTCTGCACGGACAACGCGGCCATGATCGCCTGGCGGGGATACGAAGTATTCCGGGCGGATCCGTACGCCGACTACGCGGGTGCTTTTCTGAACGCTTATTCCCGATCCCCACACAGCCGTCGGGGACCCCGGTAATTTTTCGGGTTTTTATCGCCGCCCGAAGATCATTTACCCGGGCAGCATTTTCGCACCGCATCCTCAATGGCTTTGGATCCATAGGCCTTGTCGTAATGGCGGCTGAATTCCGCAGCCAGCTGGTTGGCGCGTTGTTCGAAAGCGTCCCCGTCACTCCAGGATTTTTTCGGATGCAGTACGGAGGGATCCACTTCCGGAAAGGTCCGGGGAACCATGATGTGAAAGCGGGGGTCTTCCGTGAACTCAACTCCCTCAAGGTCGGTATCGAGAACCTGGCGGATGATGTTGCGGGTCACGGTGATATCCATTCGGCTGCCGACTCCATAGGGGCCGCCCGTCCATCCGGTGTTGATCAGGAACACTTGTGTGCCGTGGGCTTTCAGCTTTTCTCCCAGAAGGGACGCGTAGGCATCCGGATTCCGCGGCATGAAGGGCTCACCGAAAAACCGGGAGAAGGTGGAAACCGGTTCCACGATTCCCGTTTCCGTACCGGCCAGCTTGCTGGTATATCCCATGAGAAACCACAGCATGGCCTGGCTTTCCGTCAGTCGGGCTACGGGAGGCAGAACCCCGTTGGCATCCGCGGTGAGAAAGAGGATTCGTTTCGGATGCGCCCCCCGGGAGGAGGGCTTGATGTTGGAGAGAAAGGTCAAAGGGTATGACCCGCGTGAATTTTCCGTGATCCGGTTGTCAAAAAGATCCACCGATCCGTCCGCGTACATCATGACGTTTTCCAGGATGGCGCCATGATCCAGATAGTCATCGTGATGCAGAACGGCATTGTGAATTTCCGGTTCCTTTACGGCGGACAGGTTGATCAGCTTGGCGTAACAGCCGTTTTCAAAGTTACTGATTCCCGTGTCACTCCATCCGTGTTCGTCGTCTCCCAGGAGTGAGCGTTCCGGATCCGCGGAGAGGGTGGTCTTTCCCGTGCCGCTGAGTCCGAGAAACAATGCGATGTCGCCCTTCTTTCCCTCATTGGCGGAAGCGTGAAGGGGGAGTACGTCAATTCCCGGCAGCATGTAATTCATGACAGTAAACATGAGCTTTTTTACGCTGCCCAGGTACGCGCTGCCCACGATAACCCCCAGGTCGCGGGCAAAATCCATGACCACGACCATGTTTGATGTCTCGCCTCCCGGCAGTTTCCGAAGGCGATTTTTATATCGATTGGGATCCAGTTTGTCGTTGGCCAGGACCACCAGGGTGAAAGGCCTGTTCGCCAGGCGGCTGCGTTCCATGTCATCGGGAACGGGACGGAACATGTTGTCCGTGAACAGGGCCGTGACCGCGGTGTCCGATATGGTGCGTACCGGAAGGGCGTAATCGGAATCCGCTCCGATGACGCGGTCAGTGACGTACAGTGCCTTCTTTTTTTCCGCAAGGGCCAGGGCGTCTTCCAGCACCATGTCAAAGGTGTCCGGCTCCAGGGGGATGTTGTTGGGAGAATTCCAGTCAATATTGCCGGAAACAGATTCATGGTTGATGATATATGTGTCTTTGGGGCTGCGGCCCGTGGACTCCGGACGAGTCCACAACGCCAGTGCGCCGTTGTCCGTGATAAACACTTCCCTGTTGTCCACGCAATGCTGAATCAGCGTTTTGCGTTCCAGATTTTCGTGAACCTGAGGGTGGTTTGCGAGTGTCGCTTCAATCTGCTTGGCTTTTGTCATGTTCATCTCCATGGGAAAGCCACATTATAGGAGTCGGGCGGGGGATTTGCAAGGTCCGGGTTCCATTTTGCGTTGACTCCATACATGGGATATATTACTATTGTTTAATGATCGTTTTCGCGGTTTCAGGTTGGTCGGGCGCGGGGAAAACCCACCTGATCACGCGGCTGATCGAGCATTTTCATGCTCAAGGGTGCCGGGTGATGGCGGCAAAGCATGCCGGCCATGCGCCCACCCTGCAGCCGCGGGGCAAGGACTCGCGGGCATACCTGGATGCCGGGGCCGGGGAATCGATTGTGATTTCGGGTACGGAATGCATGCAGGTGCGGCGTTTTGCCAGTGAAGCGGATGCGGCGGACTCGGTTCGCGAACAATGGCGTAATTTTGATGTGGTGCTGCTGGAAGGCCGGATTTTCAACGACGTGCCCGTGGTGGAAGTGATTTCGGAACCCGGAGCCAGTCTCAGGACAAACGGTCCAAACCTTGCCGCGGTGGTATCGGACGGGGATACCGGTATCCCGGTTCCCCATTTTCGCCGGGACGATGTGGAAGCGATCGCCCGGTTCATGGAGGAGAAGATATGGAATATAATGTGACGATGAAGGTAAACGGTCAGGATATTCCCATGAATCCGTTTGTGAGGGAAGTGTTCCGCCGTGTATGCGGTGGGTTGGTGGATTCTCTGGACCGTCTCCCGGAAAAAAAGGAGCGGATTGAGATTGTGATGACTCCCGTGGAACGCACGAATTTATAAGGAGGCTTTGCCCGTCATGAAATATTTGAAAACCTATGATGACAGATGTATTGGTTGCGGCACCTGCATGAGTGTCTGCTCAACGCTGTATTTCAAGGAAGACAACCCGGAGAAGTCCCGGGTACGGATTTTCGACGCGGAGGACGGTTTTCATATCAAAGCATGCAATCAATGTCGAAACTGCGTTGAAGTCTGCCCGGCGGATGCGTTGACCGTCAACAAGCTGGGTGTGGTGATGTTGAATCAGAAACGTTGTATCGGATGTCTGGCCTGTGTGTCCGTTTGTCCTACGGGCGTCATGTGGCACAATCTTGGAGATTTGAACCCCTTCAAGTGTATTGCCTGTGGTGCCTGTACCCGGGAATGCCCCGTGGACGCGTTGGAGATTGTTACGGAGGAGAACTAGGATGAATATAAATGTGGAAGAATTGAAAAAGCAGCACAAGTTGCTCTGTGAATACAAATACGAACTCCGGCCCGTGGAGAAGGGATACAACAACCGAACCTTGTATGTGAACCTGTCCAAAGCGGAGATTCGCGAGAGACCGGTAACTGAAGAGATGAAAGCCAAATTCGTGGGCGGCAAGGGATTCGGTCTGCGCCTGTTGTGGAACGCGGTCAACGAGGATACCCGTTGGGACTCTCCGGAGAATGAGATCAACATCGCAACCGGTCCCATCGGTGGCAATACGAGTTACGCGGGGTCCGGAAAGTCCATCGTCACATCGATTTCTCCCATGACCGGGATTCCCATTGACAGCAATGTAGGTGGATTTTTCGGTCCCTACCTGAAGTTTTCCGGGTTTGACGCGATTGAAGTTCAGGGCATCGCGCAGAAGGATGTGATTGTGTTTATCGACGGGGATCAGGGGCTGGTTCAGATTTTCGAAGCCCCTGCGGAAGCGGTGGACAGCCATGTGTTCGCGGAGCAGATGATGGAGATGTTCGCCGACACGGAGAAGGAGAAGCTCTATGTCTCCTCGGTCAGTGCCGGAACCGGATCGGATCATTCCTATATCGGATGCCTGAATTTTTCTTTCTATGATGTGAAAAAGAAAGCGGCCCGGGTGAAACAGGCCGGCCGGGGCGGCACGGGGTCGGTTTTCCGACAAAAGAAAATCAAGGGACTGGTGGTGAAGTATTCCGGCCTCAAGGTCAACTCGAACCAGGTCGCGGACCTGAAAGGTGTGCAGAAAGCGGGGATGAAGCTGCGCAAAGAGATGGATGAGCTGGATGACCAGCAATGCCGCATGCGCCGGGTGGGCACCTCCCACCTGGTGGAATTAATGGATGAATATGACCTGCTGCCCACGTTGAACTACAAGTACGGCAGCCATGAAGAAGCGAAAAAGATCTACTCAAATGTCTACTATGACAAATACTATACTCATGGATATGGATCGGACGGCTGCTGGATCGGCTGTGCCATGGCCTGCTGCAAGGCAGTGGAAAACTTTGCTTTGAAAACGGGTCCCTACAAGGGTGAAAAAGTCCTGGTGGATGGACCGGAGTATGAAACAGTCGGCGGCTGTGGTTCAAACCTGGGCATCTTCGATCCGGAAACAATCCTGGAAATCAACTTTTATTGTGACACCTATGGTCTGGATACCATCTCTTTCGGCACCATGACGGCCTTTATCATGGAGTGCTGGGAAAACGGAATTCTGGATAAGGAGAAGACCGGGGGTCTTGATTTCAGCTGGGGAAATATCGACGATACCCTCGAACTTCTGCATCAGATCGGTCGTGGAGAGGGCTTTGGTCTCATTGCCGGTAAGGGAATTCGCTGCATGAAGGATCACTTTGAAACCCGGTTCGGCGCGGATCGCGCGTTTATGGACGATATCGGCATGGAGGCGAAAGGCCTTGAGTATTCCGAGTATGTGACCAAGGAGTCTCTGGCCATGCAGGGCGGATATGGCCTGGCGTTGAAGGGTCCCCAGCATGATGAAGCCTGGTTGATCTTCATGGACATGGTGAACAACCAGATTCCCACCTTCGAGGACAAGGCGGAAGCGCTGCATTACTTCCCGATGTTCCGAACCTGGTTTTCTCTCCAGGGGCTGTGCAAGTTACCCTGGAATGACGTGGAACCCGCCAACAATGCGGAAACCGATGAGCCGGCGAAGGTTCCGGAACATGTTCAGAATTATGTGGATCTCTATAACGCCGTTACCGGCGATAGTATCGATAAAGAGGAGCTGATTCTCCAGTCCGAGCGGGTATACAACTTCCAGCGGGTGCTCTGCCTCCGAATGGGGCAAGGAAAACGGGATAATGACGCCATTCCCTATCGATCCGTGGGCCCTGTGACCCAGGAGGAATATCTTTCACGGGAGGAGCGGTATGATAAGCAACTCCGGGAAAAATTGAACCTGGATCCCGCGGGAATGGATGTGGCGGAAAAGGTGAGTCGATTGAGAAAATTCCGGGAAGAGGAATATGAACGGCTTACCGATGCTGCGTACAAACGCAGGGGATGGACGCCCGATGGGATTCCCACGATTCAGCATCTGAAAAAGATCGGCATGGATCTGCCGGAAGTACTGGATGTTGTGAAGAAGCACGTGCCCGCATAGGGCGTTGAATGGGGGCGGCGGGCAACCGCCTCCCCCCCATTTATCTGTTGCGGCCCAGAATTCGATCCAGCAGAGACACTCTCGCGGGGGTGTTTAAATCGCCGTCCTCTTTTCCTGACATCAGGTTTTTGATCCTTTCAGCGATCCCCAGACGCTGGGGATTGAGTTTCATCACCATTCGCAGGGATTCAATGGCTTTGTCCCGTTTGCCCGCCTGGCGGTATGTTTCCGCCAGGTAGTACCAGGGGGCGTCGTTTGCGGGCAGAAGGCGCGCGGCTTCGCGCAGGTATTTTTCCGCCGCATACTGGTTTCGTCGTTTCAGGAGGAGTATTCCCATATAGAGATGAACCATGGGGCTGTCCGCGCGAACCCGGCTGGCTTCCTGAAATTTTTCTCCGGCCCGGATAAAATTCTGTTGAATCATCTGGTAGACACCCTGGTTGAAGAGCAGTTGGAATATATCATCCTGAGAAGAGGAGTGGGCGTTGATCTCATGACCGGATTCATCCATTTCATGCATGAGCTTTACATATGCATTGTGGAGGCGGGCAAAGTCCCTGGATCGTTCAGGGTCTTCAAATATCGCGGTCTGGAATCGCTCCTGGCCGGTTTTGGCCAGGTAGGCCTTGCGAATCTGCCTAAAATCCGGATCTCCGGACAGTCCCAGTGAAGTCAAGGCTTCCCGGTCCATTTTTCCGCCTCCTTCCGATCTCTCTTCAACAATATTTTAACATAGCTCAGTCCAGTTGAAAACGTTTGCGCAGCAGGTGATAGGTTTCCAGGGCCTGGGCTTCCGCCTTTTCCAGGGATCCCGAGGTGTCAATGGTGTAATGAGCGACTTTCAGCTTTTCACTCAGTGGGAATTGAGCGCGGATGCGGGTTTCAGCCTCTTCTCTGGACAGGTTGTTTCGTTTCATGAGGCGTTGGATCTGCTCTTCAGGTTGGGTGAAGACCACGATGATGGCGTCGAAGTCCGCCCAGATTCCCGATTCCACCAGCAGTGCGGATTCATAAACAAAGACATCGTAGGCATTCGTTTTTCCGATCTCTTTGATCAGTTTTTCCCGTTCCGATCGTACCAGGGGATGAATCAGACTGTTGATGAATTCTCTTTTCTCCTTATCCTCAAAAAGCCTGCGGGCAAATGTGTCCCGGTCGACTCCCGTTTCCTCGTGGGTCAAAACGTCATCTCCGAACTTATCCCGAATGGACTGAATGACGGGTGAGTCCGGAGAGAAGATGATTTTTCTGGAGAGTTCGTCCGCCTGTATTGTATAGCAACCGATTTTATTGAATATGTCCAGAACGAATGATTTGCCCGTACAGATTCCACCGGTCAGTCCCACTTGAATCATTTTACCGTTTCTCCCTTCATCCCTGTAATGATATGCTCCCTGCGCAAAAAATCAAGGGTGCGGAACAGTCCCATGCCGTCCACGAGGCGCTTACCTCTGTCTCCCATCCCGGCTCTTGTGGTTCGGTCCATTGAGGAAATGATATCAAGCAGGGGTGTTTTTCTGGGATGGCGAATCGTTTTTCCCAGGCCCAGGCCTTCCAGTTTAAGAGCGGCCTGGATCTCAACCTCATTTGAAGAGAGATAGATTGCCGGTGTGCCTGTAGCCGCCGCCTCAAATGTCGCGACACCCGGCGCGATTACCGCGATGTCCACGTTGGCCATGGCTCGAGCCATACATTCCACTTTTCCCACCCAGCGGATTCGGGGGAATTTTCTACTCAGAGTACTTTTCAGGTTTTTCTTGACCCCCGGCATCGGTCCGATCCGTATTCGGTATCCATAACGGGAGAGCGTTTCCACCATGCGCTTCAGTTCCCGGTACCGGATTCGATCCTCCAGGTGAATGAGCACATCAAGGACCCGGTGATGATAAAAACGAGAAGCTCTGTGGACATGCCGGAAGCGGGGGTGGAGTATGGGCCCGGGAAAGCCTCCGGTATCGGAGTTGGTATCCGTCAACAGGGATCCGCCCAGAACCCAGTCCGCGTAAGGGGTTTCGGGATCACCAGGGTCCCTCACGGCAAGAACCGGTATGCCGGCATTTTTGAAGTCCGTGGCCATGCGCAGGTCAACCTCATTCCAACGGCATGTGTCAATAACCAGTGCATGAAATCGGGACACGGGGATTTTTTCCCATTGCGGGACGGTAAGGATTGGTATTCGTCGGGATTTCAGGTATTCGTGGAATCGAACCTTTCCCGATATGCAGAAGCGAAGTGTGGAACGGGGGGCCGCATGGACCCCCAGCAACACGCAACGTTCCAGCCTGGACCAGCCATCTGGCGCGGCCGGATCCGTACGGAATATCAGCATCAGGCAAAAACGTTCCGGATGCGCTCCAGCGCCCAGTCCATCTCCTCCCGTGTGATCGTCAGGGGAGGTGCGAAGCGGATGATCCAGTCATGGGTTTCCTTGGCCAGAACGCCCGCTTTCTTGAGCGCGGTGGTATATTTGCGGGCTTTGCCCGCATTTTCATTCATGATCACGGCATTCAGAAGTCCTTTCCCGCGGATGGCTTTGATTTTGGGTGAATTCATCTTGCGCAACTCTTCACGGAAATATTCGCCCAATCGCTCTGCGTTACCGGCCAGGTCCTCGTCCAGGAGGACCTGGATGGACGCCATGGCCACGGCGCATGCCAGGGGATTCCCTCCGAAAGTGGAACCATGCGAGCCGGGAGTAAACACTTCCATGAGAGACTTGTTCGCCGCGATTCCGCTGACCGGGTATACACCGCCACCCAGGGCCTTGCCCATGATGATGACATCGGGAGTAATGCCTTCATGCTGGAAGGCGAACAACTTTCCCGTGCGGCACAGGCCGGTCTGCACTTCGTCGCAGATCAGGAGGACATTCCGTTCATCGCAGAGATTCCTCAGCCCCTGCAGATAACCCTTCGTGGGAACCACGACTCCGGCTTCACCCTGGATGGGCTCTACCAGTACGGCGACCGTATTCGGGGTTATGGCGTCACGAACCGCGTCCACATTGTTGTATTCGACCACTTTGAATCCGGGGGTGAAGGGACCGTAGTTCGTGTTGGCCACGGGGTCCGTGGAGAAACTGACGATTGTGGTGGTGCGGCCATGAAAATTCTCATTCATGACGATGATTTCCGCCTGGTTTGCGGACACGCCTTTCTTTTCGTATCCCCAGCGGCGGGCCAGCTTGATCGCTGTCTCTACGGCCTCCGCTCCCGTATTCATGGGAAGAATCATCTCCTTCCCCACCGTTTCCGCCAGCATTTTAGCGAAAACAGGCCACCGGTCATTGTAAAAGGCACGACTGGTGAGTGTCAGCAGGTCCGCTTGGTCTTTCAGGGCCTGAATGATACGGGGATGCCGGTGACCCTGGTTTACCGCGGAATAGGCGGCCAGGCAATCCATATATTTATTGCCTTCCGGGTCCCAGACCCACACGCCTTCCGCACGGGAAATCACGACTTCCAGGGGATGGTAGTTGTGGGCCCCATATTCGTGTTCCAGATCCATTAGTTGTTGAGAAGTATAATTTGTCATGTTTACCTCGCTTGAATGAAATATCGCGGATTGCGCCGCAAAATCAATTGTATCAGGTTAAACGGTTGCGTCAAGCATCTGCTTCGGCTCCGCTGATGAGGCGGGGCGAGGTGGCATCATTTCGGTTTCGGCGTGCATGAGGAGGGCTTTCAGAAGGTATTTCATCCATATGAACACCTGGTGCAAAAGAAAGAGCAGCAGCCATGATGCTGTGTGTCCGAAGATCCGAAGCACGGACCCCCAGAGAGGGTGAATCAACAGGAAGGGGAGGAGAAAAAACAGGTAAAGAAGCAGGATGGCGCCGTATCGTCTGCGTGCGAAGGAGAGCCCTGCCCGAAATGCACCCCAGGTGGAGGGGACGACGGCCATGCGGTGAATCCGTGCGAAATCATATACACTGATTGAAAAACTGACAATCAGAAAGGTGATGACCGTCCATATCCAGAAAAGACTCAGAAAGAGAGTTTCGTTTCCCGATTGACGCAGGTACCCCACCAGGAATCCGAATCCCACCAGTGAGATCACCAGTGCGGGAATCCATACAATCAGGGAGAGGAGGAAAATTTTCAGGAAAGAGGGGAAAATGTTCCATGAGTCGCTCAGGAGCTTTCGCAGTGTGGGTCGGGTTTTGAACAGGAAGCAGCGATAGATTCCCCCGGAGAAAAATATGGAAAAGATGATATAAAGTAATGCCAGAACCAGCGCCTGGTTCAGCAGCAGGCGGAACCCCGATGCATGGGAGCGGATCAGCTCCATCCAGACGGAAAAATCACCATAAAGATCGGATTTTTCAAGAAGAAGGGATTGAGCCGTTCCGTCTTCCAGAATGCGGTAAACACCCAGAGTGATAAACAGGCTGATGCCCAGGTTCGCCAGCCAGGTGAACAGTGATACGGATAATACATGAACCTTCAGGCTTCGGGCATATGCCATGAGAACCTTCATTTGAATTTCTCCTCTACATGAACAACGCGCTGAGCAGATTCTGGAACAGGAATCCCAGCCTGGTTGCCTTTCCGCGGGCTTCCCGTGTATCCGGGCTGGCCCGCATGGAGTTGTTGCTCAGATTATGATCCAGGGGAATCCGGAAATCCGGGTCGATGATGGCCGTTTCCACAGGCGATTCATGGGTAAAGGTCAGGCGCTTCCAGGCACCCCGGTCCTTCCACAGGTGGCGGATTTCGCGACCGTTTTCCAGTCGGATCAGCACTTCCGCAGGAAAGAAACCCTCGTTCCGGATCAGAGTTACTTCGTTGCGGAAACGGATTGGTTCTTTTTCCAGCTGCTCGGATGTCACTGAATGGATTGCCAGATCCAGTCGCCCCGAGCCATTGATGAAACGGGTAAACGCCCAGCCCAGGTCCAGGCCGGTGGTTTCGTTGAGGGTGGCAATAAAATCCCGGGTCGTGGGATGTTGCCAGGCAAAACGACGGGCGTATTGTCGGAAGAAATCGTACAGCTTCTCTTTTCCCAGAAACCCCTTGAGGGTGTTCAGGAAAACAGCGGCCTTGCTGTAGACATGGGCACTGTATGTTTGTCCGTTTAAAAAAAGCCATGATCGTTGATTGACGGGTTCGCGGGTCCGGATCATATTCATGGAGAGACGACGGATTTCATCGTCGCGGATTTTCAGAAAAGGCAGATCAAGGAAGGAGCCATTCCTTCCGAAATATGCCTCCATGATCTCCGCTTCAAAGAAGGTGTTGACTCCTTCATCCAGCCAGGCTTCACGGAATTCATCCGAGGCCACGATTCCGTACCAGTACTGGTGACCGAATTCATGAATGGTCGTCATTTCGGTGAGGTGAAATCCCTCAGGCAGGAATGAGATATGCCCTCCCGTAATCAGGGTGGGATATTCCATTCCGCCGGATGCCTGGCCCCGAAAGGGCGGATCCACAACCGTGATCCCATCGTAGGGATAGGGAAAGAGGTGGGTGGAAAAGTATTTCATGGCGAAAATCAAGGAGTTGAAGTAGGGTTCACGCGCGTTGTCGTGATGGGGGGAGAGGAGCAGAGTAATCTGCACCGGATCACTGCGGCCTGGAACCGCAACCCTGCGTTTCAGCTCCTGGAAGTGGGGCCATGCTGTCCAGGCGAAATCATGAATCCGTTTTTCCGAAAAAGTGTAGGTCACCGTTCCGTCTGAGTGGGTGGTTTTCTCAGTCTGATTTCCCGTCGCGCCAACAATGAATCGTTCCGGCAGTGTAATGGCCACATGGTAGTGACCGAAATCGGCGAAGAACTCGGAAAATGCGTGAAACTGATGGCAGTTCCAGGACCCGTCCTGCTGAAAGACACCGATCTTCGGGAACCATTGCCCCATGAAAAAGTAATCCTTCCAGCAACCGGTACGGGCGAAAATGTCCGGGATCTCCAACCGGAAGCGAATCCGGAGACGGATCAATTCTCCGGGAGCCACCGGTTTCTCCAGGGGGATCTCCATCACCGTGCGGTCCATTGTGTTGCCGTCATCCACTGCCGGGTAAGTCAGGTTTTTCGCCAGGTCACCGCCACCGATCTGATGGACCTCAAGGATATCAATGCCGCCAAAGCGTCGATCATTCTGGTGGGGGGCACGATTTTTCCGGACAAAACCGCCCTCCTTCATGAATGTTGTAAGGGGGCCGCGAAAGGCGTTGTAATATAGATGAAAGCGAAGGTATTTTGCCGGATTCGAGGTTTTGTTCCGCCATGTGAGGATCTCGGTGGCCTCCAGCTTTCGATTGGCCGGAAGCAGTCGGGCGTCGATATTGTATTCCACCACCGGGGGCGGACTCACGGTTTTATCATACGCGTCCGGTACGGAATCCGCCGGGCTCGGGGAGGAACAGACCAGGGTGGCCAGAATGATCGCTGCGCATATGATTTGAGTTTTCCTCATTTTTCCCTCTCCTGATGCACGCATTTTTTCTCCCATTCCCAGGCGGCCCGGATGATCTGATCCAGGTCATCATGCCTGGGGCGCCAGTTCAGTTCATTCTGCAGCCTGCGGGAATCCGCGACCAGTTCGGGAGGATCTCCAGCCCGCCGTCCGGTTTCGCTGACTGGGAAGTCGACGCCGGAGATCTCTTTCACGGCATGGATCACCTCACGCACGGAATACCCATGGCCATATCCGCAATTCAGGGTCATGGTGCGTGGTGAGTGGAACAGTGAGGTCAGAGCGTGGATATGCGCCTGCGCAATATCCTCGATATCCACGTAATCGCGAATTGCCGTACCGTCCGGAGTCGGGTAATCGGTGCCATACAGGGACAATCCGGGAATGAGGCCCAGAGCGGCACGCATAGCCAGGGTGATCAAGTGGGTGGCGCGGGGATAGCGTTGACCGATACGCCCTGTACGATCGGCACCCGCCACATTGAAGTAGCGGAGTGCCACGTAATTGAAGTCCGGTATCGCTCGTTCCAGATCCTCAAGCATCATTTCAACCATCCATTTGGAGCGGCCGTAGGGATTGATGGGATTCAAGGTGGCGGACTCGGAAACGGGTGATGATTCCGGGATCCCGTACACCGCGGCGGTTGAAGAGAAGACCAGGGCGCGAATCCCGTTGTCCAGGCAGGTCTGAATGAATTTCAGTGAGCGACAGAAATTGTTTTCGTAGTAGGTGGCGGGAAACCGTACCGATTCCCCCACCTGGATGGCGGCCGCGAAGTGCAGCACCGCCCTGATTTTAAATTCCCGGATCACCCGGGAAATGATCTCCCGGTCTGAAATATCACCGTGGATCAGCGTGTGCCCCTCTACATGGTCGGCGTTTCCCGTGGACAGGTTGTCCACAATTACGGGTATGAACCCGGCGTTATCCAGCGCTTGAACCACGTGACTGCCGATGTATCCGGCACCACCTGCCACCAGGACAGGTACCCTCTCTTCATTTTTCAATCGGAACTCTCCTTATGGGCCATGATGGATCCTGGCCGCTTTACCGCGATGGTTTCAGACCCTCAGATCATATTGAATTGTCCACTACACGGTTTTTCAACTGCGAGATGCAATCCGTGATCTTGATGTGTTTCGGACATGCTTCCATGCAGTTGAAAATGGTATGGCAACGCCAGAGTCCGTTGCGGTCGTTGATGATCCCCAGCCGTTCGTCCGTTCCGTCGTCCCGGCTGTCGAAAATGTATCGAAAGGCTTTGAGCAGTGCCGCGGGCCCCAGATAATTTTCGTTGGCCCAGAGGCTGGGACAGGAGGAGGTGCAGGCGCCGCATAAAATGCAGTAAGCGGACTCGCGGATCCGGTTGAACTCTTCGGGACTTTGAAGGAACTCTTTGTCGGGAACCGGTTTATTCAGAATTATATAGGGTTTGACCCGGCGCAGTTTGTCAAAAAAACCTTCCATGTCCACCACCAGATCCTTGATCACCGGGAATCCGGGAAGAGGCTCAATTTTTAGTGTCCGGCCACGGAAATGGTGCATGGGTGTTTCACACGCCAGGACATTTCGGCCGTTTACTTTCATGGCACAGGAGCCACAGATGGCGCTGCGACAGGAGCGGCGATACGCCAGCGTTCCGTCATGGTTCCAGTGGATCTCGTTGAGCACATCAAGGATCGTCGACTCGGAGGGAAGATCCAGCTTGTACGTTTGCCAATGGGGTTTCTGGTCCCTGTCCGGGTGATAACGGAGTATTTTCACTGTGATGTTTTTGGTTTTCATGAATTTCTCCTAATACTTCCTTTCCTGAGGTGGGTAGCGGTCCATGAAAAGAATGACCCGCTTGTCATGGTTCAGGCGGATTCCAGAGTCCGATTTCCACGCAAGGGTGTGCCGGAGCCAGTTCTCATCGTTCCGCTTCGGATAATCCGTTCGGAAATGAGCTCCGCGTGATTCCGTGCGATTCAGGGCACCCTCCACGATGACTTCAGCGAAACTGAGGAGATGTCCGACTTCCATGGCCTCGATCAGGTCCAGGTTGAACGCCTGCCCCTGGTCGTCGATCCGGACCTGGCGAAAGCGATTCTGGAGGTCACGGACGATGTCCCGGAGTTTTAAAAGACCTTCCGCATTGCGGAAAACGCCGGCATGAAGTGTCATGTTTTCCTGCAGCTCGGCCCGGATGGGGGCATGGCGTTCACCGCCTTTTCCCTCCATGAGTCCCGCGATCTTTTCCCTGGCCCCATCCATTGGTGTGGAGGGCAGGTCCGGGTAGGAGGCTCCGCGGAGAAATTCAGACATCCTTTTTCCCGCAAGACGACCAAATGTGGCTGCGTCCTGAAGGGAATTGGTTCCCAATCGATTGGCCCCATGGAGAGAAAGACACGCGGCTTCCCCGGCGGCATACAGTCCGGATACGATGTGATTGTCCGCATCACGGATAACCTCCGTATGGATGTTGGCCGGGATTCCGCCCATGGAGTAATGCGCCGTGGGCTGGATCGGAATGGGGTTTTTGGTTGCGTCCACCTTCAGGTAATTCAGTGCCAACTCCCATACCTGGGGCAATCGGTCCATGATCTTGTCCCGACCCAGGTGCCTCAGGTCCAGGTAGACATAGTCTTTTCCGTCCACGCCGCGGCCTTCGGAGATCTCCGTCTGCTCAGCCCGGGACACCAGGTCCCGGGGAGCCAGCTCCATTTTCTCCGGAGCGTACCGCTCCATGAATCGCTCACCCTTTCCGTTGATCAGGTATCCGCCTTCACCACGAGCGGCTTCTGAAAGCAGGATCCCGTGTCGGAACAGACCGGTGGGGTGAAACTGAACAAACTCCATGTCTTCCAGGGGCAGTCCGGCTTCCAGAATCAGTGCCAGGCTGTCGCCTGTATTGGCATGGGCATTGGATGTAATCTTGAAGGCTCTTCCATAACCACCCGTTGCGAGGAGAACAACCTTGGAGTGAAACAGGTGCAGCCCGCCGTTGCGGATGTCCCAGGCGACGACTCCCCTGGATACATTGTCTTGAATCATGAAGGAGAAAACCTGGAATTCATTGAAAAAGTGAACGCCCTGCTGGACGCATTGTTCGTACAGGGTGTGGAGCAACACATGTCCCGTGATGTCCGAAGAGAAACATGCCCGGGGTGAGCTATGGCCTCCGAAAGGTCGCTGATTGATCCTGCCGTCTTCCGTTCTTGAAAAAGGAACGCCCATGTGTTCGAGTTCATAGACGGTTTTTCTGGCCTCATTGACAAAGAGCTCAATGACATCCTGATCACCGAGGTAATCACTGCCTTTGATGGTATCGAACATATGCATGTCCAGGGAGTCCTCCGCCACGTTCGCCAGTGAAGCGGCGATGCCCCCCTGAGCTGCGCCCGAGTGAGAACGGGTGGGGTATACTTTGGTCAGAATTGCGACTTCGTTGCCGCTGCGGGCCAGTTCAAGGGCGGCTCTCAGGCCGGCCAGTCCGGAGCCGACCACCACGGCATCGATCTGATGCGTCTGTTTGGCTTCATCGATTTTCATGATTGCTCCTCTAGGGTCGTCCCATTTTCAGTACGGTGGAGGTCCCAACGAACAGCAGGGTCAGGCCCAGCAATATAAGCAGGGAGAATACCACCAATCTCCAGATCCGATCATGGATGTAGTCTTCGGTTACCATCCAGATCCCGTTCAGCCCATGAAAGAGTCCGGCGCTCAGGAAAAGAATCTGGGTCAGGTTGAACCATGGTGAAGCCATCTTTGCGACGACCTGTTCGTACACCACGTTTCCCCCGCCGATGAAATGGTAGGTCACGAAATGCACCATCAGCAGTATGAATATGACAACGGCCGATATGCGCTGCAGCAGCCATAACATGCCTCCTCCGCGGGAGGACTCTTGATAGGTTTTTTCAGTCATTCCGTTCCTCCTCAGTGGATATGGGACAGGATCACCGCGCTTCCCGCGGCCCAGAGCAGGAAGGCAATCAGGATCAGAAAAAAGAAAAGCCTTTTATGCATCAGTGAGCCGTGGTAGAAGTCGACAATGAGGACCCGAACTCCGTTAAAGGCATGATAGAGGATGACTCCCCAGAGGCCCACTTCCAGAATGCGGAACAGAGGAGATCCCAGAAGTTTCATCAGGCTGTTAAATGCCTGCTCACCCTGGGTCAGCGTATGAATCACCCAGATGTGAAGGCATAGGTAGAATATCAGGGCCAGACCGGACAGCCGGTGGAGTAACCATGCCCACGAGCCGACAAAATGAGTGTACGAAAGGTCGTAGGGTTTACGTGGTTTATACAATCTACACCTCCTTTTCCATTTCACCCCGGTGAGGGGCAGGTTCATTCTATACTGCACCGGAAAAAGTGGCAAATTGGTTTGACTTTTCCCTGAAAAAAAAATATGTTGGGGCCATGGAGCGCCAAGTCCCGGAGGTTTTTCCTGAAACGATCTCGCCCGAGGAGCTGGCCCTGGGGGAGATCCGGGCCAAGAATCGTCAGCTGATCCAACTGCGATGGATCTTTGCCGCGTTTATTTTCATCATTCTGTCCATCTCCCACCTGTCCGGGGGGCCGGGTCCGGGAAGCTGGGCCACTCTGTTTCTGGTGGTGTTTCTTCCCCTGGTGGGCAATGGCCTTTTTCTGTGGTGGTCGTCTCATCCCGCCATGAGGAATGGAGATGAATACAGGAAATGGTTCAACCTGGCTTCCCTGCAACTGGATTTCGACCTGGTGGTCCTCTCAATTGTGGTCTATGTTTCGGGAAACGTGAAAAGCCCCATATGGATCATTTTTGTTTTTCATATCGTGCTTGCCGCTTTTTTTCTCAGTTACAACAAGGCTCTCCGCAATACGCTGGCCATTATCTTTCTTGTGACTCTTTTTCTGTTTCTGGATGAAGGGATTGTCCTCTCAAACATTCAACTGGCGCGACTGCTCTCTTTCAACGCGGTGATGCTGTTCGCCTTTTTTCTTTCGCATGGAGCGGCTCGCCATGTTTTTCGCAATGAGGCGGTCTTTCAGGAGCTGTTGGAAAAAACCCGGGAATATTCGGTAACGGACGGATTAACCCGCCTGTTCAACCAGACTCACTTTTTCTTAATGCTGACCCGTAACCTGGAAGAGTCCCGCGAAAAGGGTCGGCCCTTCTCCCTGATTATCCTCGACGTGGATAATTTCAAAAATTACAATGATGGGAACGGTCATATCAAGGGATCCCTGGCGTTACAGAAAATGGGGAGTTTGATGAAATCGGTTTTTCGTAAAAGTGATATCCTGGCCAAGTATGGAGGCGATGAATTCGTGGTGATCCTGCCGGGAACCGACAAGGTGGGGGCCTATCTGGCCGCTGAACGACTCCGGGAAAGAGTGGAGGGGGCAAAATTCAAAGGCGGAGAGGGACAACCCATGGGCCGGATCACCATCTCCCTGGGGGTGTCCAGTTTCCCGGAACATGGAGAGAGTGAAGATCAAGTTCTTGACCGGGCGGATCGGGCGCTCTATTTTTCCAAGGAATCGGGGCGAAACCGCACAACCATTTACACAACGGAACTGGATGAGGTTGACCTGGATGAGTATTGAACGCTGTATTACTCCGGGGAAAACTTCTCCATCTTCATGATTTTTTCCAGCGGATGCCTGGGTGGACGTTCCCGTTCACTCTCCAGCTGGCGTGGATTGAGGAGGGCTTCTGGATGTTCCGAATGAGCCCCGCAGATAATCAGGGTGATCAAAACCATTCCCTCCGGGATGGCGAGGATCCGGGCCGCGGTTTCCGCATCGAATCCGGCGATGGGATGAGTGATGATCCCCATCTCGGTGGCTTTCAGCAGGAGGAATGCCGTGGCCATTCCGGAATCGAACAGGTAATATTCGCGGGTGCGCACCACGCAGTCGTCATCACGGCGGGCACAGACCGCGATAACGAGGGATGCTCTTTTCGCCCATTCGTTGCCTGAAGAGAGTGTCCCCTTGATTTGATCAAGTCGTTCTCCGTCACGCACAAATACAAATCGCCAGGGTTGGTTGTTGAAACAGGATGGGGAGAGAGCGGCGGCACCGGCCAGTTTTTTTACATCCGCGGTCGTGATTTCTACAGGATCCAGGGCACGCAGCGCGCGTCTTGCGGTAATTATGCCGTCCAAGTTCATTGATTCCTCCCTCACCATGATGTTTTGCCGGGCGGATATATTCAACCGGATCATGAATTAAATACGGGCTCTCTTCAATTTGGTTGATTTCTACGTTGAGGCCCCATGTAAAAAGGAAATCGTTGTCCGGGGAGGGGTGACGATTCGGATTTAGCGGGTTCACCAGGTTGGCCGGCTTGACATTTCATTGAAATTTCCCTTATAGTCATCTATTGACCGGAGGAGAATAAGAATGAAGATAACGCACGCCAAAACCCAGAAAGTTCTAGACGTTTTCAAGGAAATTGCCGCCATTCCCCGCTGCTCCAAACATGAAGAAAAAATCGGCAAGTGGCTGAAGGAATGGGCGGACAAACATGAATTTGAGTCCCGTATGGACGAAGTGGGAAATATTGTGATCCAGGTGCCGCCGACACCTGGGTATGAAAACGCCCCGATTGTGGTGATCCAGGGGCATATGGATATGGTCTGTGAGAAAACCAAAACCTCAACTCATGATTTTTCAAAAGATCCCATAAAATTCGTTTTCGAAGGAGATTGGTTGACTGCGGATGAAACCACTCTTGGAGCGGATAACGGAATCGCCGTTGCCATGGGATTGATTATGGCTTCGGAGGACGATCTCCCCCATCCGCCACTGGAACTGCTGTTCACCGTGGATGAGGAAACGGGCCTGACCGGCGCCAACGCGCTCAAGCCCGGATTCATAAAAGGGAAGATTCTCTTGAATATCGACTCCGAGGATGAGGGCGTTTTCACTGTGGGGTGTGCCGGTGGGATCAACACCTATCTGGGGCTCCCCCTGGAAGACGCGCCGGTACCTGAAGACCATGTGGTGGTCC